>NZ_MAEK01000010.1:0-59827 GCF_009933265.1 Enterococcus sp. JM9B
AACACTAAATATTATAGAACCGCAAAAAACGGCTCGTTTTAGCCGTTTTTTTGTTTTGAAAAACAATGGGCTGTACCTCTTTTTGATTTGTGGTAAAATATGATGGTGTTTAAAGGAAGGGTGCAAAAATGAAAATTTTAGCCATTGATACATCGAATCAATCCTTAGCAATCGGATTGATGGAAGAAGATCAGGTTGTTGGGCAGTTGCAGACAACTGTAAATAAAAATCATAGTGTTACCTTGATGCCGGCAATTGCTGGACTTGTGGAAATGGTGCATTGGAAACCAAAAGAGATTACGCGAATCGTGGTTGCACAAGGTCCGGGTTCCTACACCGGTTTGAGGATAGGTGTTACGACCGGGAAAACCTTGGCAGATACGTTGTCTGCGGAGCTTGTGGGCGTATCAAGTTTAGCCGTGATTGCTGCAAATTGTCGCAATATCGATGGGTGGATTTTACCAATTTTTGATGCACGGCGGGGAAATGTCTACGCAGGTGCCTACCAATGGCAAAAAGAGCAATTGATAAATGTGTGGCCGGATCAGCATATCTCCTTTGAAGAACTGAGTGAAAAAGTTCGTGAGCAAAAAGTTTTTTTTGTCGGAGCAGATGTGTCAAAATTTACGGAACAGATTCAGCAGAATTTACCTGATGCTACAATCAATCAAATTCCTGAATGGAACTATCCATCAGGTGTTGTCCTTGCTGAATTGGGGGCAAAAAAACCGGTGACAGCTGTAGATACTTTTTTACCGAATTATTTAAAACGTGTGGAGGCAGAAGAAAAATGGCTGGCGTCTCACGAACCCGGAGATGAAGCGTATGTTGAAAAAATTTAGTCTGTTTATCCAACAATGGACCTTCAAAAAAAGGACAAACTATCCGACGCGGGTGAAATCAATTCAGGGAACAGACTATCTGGTTCGAGCAATGAAGCGGGAAGATATTAAAGCTCTTTTGCAGGTAGAACGGCACGTTTATGCAGGGGAGGTACCGTGGACACGAGCCGCTTTTCTTTCTGAGTTGTTATCGTCTGTGCCTCATCTGTATCTTTGTCTTGAGTATGGCGGCGAATTAGTCGGATTTATTGGCTGCCGAGTCACTGGAAACGATGGACATATTACCAATATTGCTATTTTGCCTACTTATCAAGGAAGAGGACTGGGTACTTTTTTACTGGAGGAAATCGAGAGCTATGCGCGGAAACAGCGGTGTGAGATTTTATCTTTAGAGGTCCGTCTTGGGAATCGCGATGCCCAACGTTTGTACCGAAAATTTGGCTTTGTGTCACGAACGATTAAAAATGGCTATTATGATGAAACAAATGAGGATGCATTAGATATGGTGAAATACATAAATGAATAAGTTGCAAATTATAAAAGCACAAAAAGAAGAAAGTGAAAAATGGGCAGCATCTGTTTATCATTTGGCAAATGAAGCCTACACCTATCATTCCCCTTGGACACAAGAACAGTTTCTTGAAGATATGAAGACACCGTATAACAATTACTTACTTCTGAAACAAGAAGAAAGACTGATTGGATTTCTTGGGTATCAACACTTGTTATCAGAAGTGGAAATTTCAAATCTTGTAGTTTCGGTGAGGGAGCAAGGAAAGGGACACGGTAAAAAATTATTGCAGCATTTGATTCAACAGCTGGGAATGACTCCAGCAACTATTTTTTTAGAAGTGCGAGTCTCTAACCATGCAGCACAAAATTTGTATCTGACTTGTGGGTTTGAAATTATCAGTCGGCGAAAAGAGTATTATTCGGCACCTGTGGAAGATGCGTTAGTGATGCGTAAGAAAGTAAGGGAAAATGAATGAATGAATTGATTTTAGCAATTGAGAGCAGTTGCGATGAAACAAGTGTGGCGGTCGTAAAAGATGGGGCGATAATTTGTAGCAATATCGTGGCTTCTCAGATTAAAAGTCACCAACGTTTTGGTGGTGTTGTGCCGGAAGTTGCCAGCCGACACCATGTTGAACAAATTACCAGATGTATCGATGATGCGTTGCAAGAAGCCAAAGTAACTCCTGAAGATTTGACGGCAGTGGCAGTAACCTATGGACCGGGTTTAGTCGGTGCGTTGCTGATTGGTATTTCTGCAGCAAAAGCTTTTGCCTGGGCAAATAGTCTGCCGTTGATTCCTGTTAGTCATATGGCAGGTCATATTTATGCGGCCCGTTTTGTCAAACCGTTGGAATTTCCATTAATGGCGCTGTTGGTCAGTGGCGGGCATACGGAGCTTGTTTATATGGCAGAAGATGGTTCTTATGAAATTATTGGAGAAACGCGGGATGACGCGGCTGGTGAAGCATATGATAAGGTTGGTCGGGTCTTGGGGTTGCCTTATCCCAGCGGCAAAGAAATTGACCGCATGGCTCATGAGGGACAAGATACCTATCATTTTCCAAGGGCAATGATTCATGAAGACAATTTTGATTTTAGTTTCAGTGGTTTAAAAAGTGCCTTTATCAATCTGGTTCATAATGCAGAACAACGGGGAGAAAAACTGGTGCCCAATGATTTAGCTGCAAGTTTTCAGGCAAGTGTGGTTGATGTCTTAACGACAAAGACGATTAAAGCCTGCCAAAAATATCCGGTCAAACAAGTAGTTGTCGCTGGTGGAGTAGCAGCGAATCAAGGGTTGCGAGAAAGTTTGCAGCAGCAGGTGGCATCAACACTGCCTAATGTCGAATTGATTATTCCGCCGTTGAAATTATGTGGCGACAATGCCGCAATGATCGGTGCAGCAGCTCATATTGAATTAAAAAAACGACATTTTGCTGATTGGCAGTTAAATGCTGTCCCAAGTTTATCCTTTTAATAAAATACAAAAAAATCCGGAAAATAGGAACCTGACACGTCACAGTCTTCTGACAAAGACCACTGGACAATAGGCATTTCCTATTCTTCGGATTTTTTGCATAGAATCGAAGCTTTTCTCAATCATAAAAGGTAAACATTTTTTTGTCGTAATCCAACAAGCCTTTTTTCTTCATTTTTTTAATGACCTGACCAGCCGTTTCGCGAGTCGTTCCACTGTTGACAGCTAATTCTTTCAGGGTAATAGGAAAAGGAATCACCGTTTTGGTTGCTTCTTTTTTTCCTAATTCTTTTTTTAAAATGTAAAGATTTTGTGTCACACGATCATGGGCATTTGAGGTCAATCCAGTTTGCAATCGTAATTGGTGGGAGGCAATAATGCCGTTTAATTTTTTTATTAAGTAAATCAGCTGCTTTGGATTATTCTGACAGATCTGTTCAAAAATCTGTGCCGGAAAATAAAAAGTATCAATATCGGTCAACGCTTGAGCACTGTGGGAATATAACTCTTCACGGAAAATGCCCCCCATTGGAAAAACACTGCAATTTGATACATAGTCATAGTAATAGTAAGTGGCGCTTTCATCGTAGCGTTCTAAACGGACAAGCCCTTCAGTGACGAAGTACAGACGATCACGAGGATCGCCCTCATCAAAAAGAATCTGTCCTTTTTTGTACGAGCGTAGCAGGACATTGGCCTTTAAAAGATTAAATTCTTCTTCTGTCAAATGTTCGAAGTCATCCTGATAGCGTAAACGAGAAAATTGAAAATCGGTTTTATCGGTATACATTCATAGCCCTCATCTCTTGGTTATTTCTCTCATATCAATTGTTGCTTTTTTTTTAATGTTTGTAAAGATAAAAATGCAAAGAATATGGCAAAAATTCCCTTTGAAAGGAGCATTAAATAATCAATTCATTCATAATAAATAAAAGATACATAATAGTTGTAAAAATGAATAAAATCTGTTTATGTATAAAAAAATATACATAAAAAAGGAAACGCCGACATCGGAAAGCGATAACAATATTATTTAAAAAGAAAAATAAAAATATACAATAAATTTTTCTGAATGAATAAATATTTTTTTGTTTCTTATTTTGCATAAAAACAACGGATTTTTTTGACAATAAAGAATAAATGCGGTTAAATATAAATAACAGAACTATTAACGTGAAATATTTGGCATTTCCAATGACGAATATTTTTGAAAGGGCTTTCTGTAACGCGTTAAGCTATTCATGTAATCAAGAAAGAGGAGGCAGCAAAATGGATAAACCGATTCACGTATTTTCTGAAATAGGAAAATTGAAAACCGTCTTATTGAAAAGACCGGGACAAGAGGTAGAAAATTTAACCCCAGATATTATGGAACGTCTATTGTTTGATGATATTCCGTATCTTCCAGTCGCTCAGGACGAACATGATGAGTTCGCCAAAGTATTGCAAGACAACGGAACTGAAACCTTGTACTTAGAAAAGCTAGTTGCTGAAGCAATTGATGCGGGCAATGTCAAAGAAGAATTCTTAAATCGAATGTTGGATGAATCCTTTATTGACTCTGCCACGGTTCGTCAAGGATTGTTTGAATACTTATTGTCAATGGAAACCCAAGACATGGTTAATAAAATCATGGCGGGTGTTCGGACGAAAGAAATCGATGTCAAACCACACTCTTTATTTGATCTTTCAAAAGATGATGACTACCCATTCTTTATGGACCCAATGCCAAATCTATATTTCACACGAGATCCGTCCGCCTCAATCGGAAACGGAATGACAGTTAACAAGATGGCATTTGAAGCACGACGTCGGGAATCCATGTTTACAACCTATATCCTAAATCATCACCCACGCTTCGCAAATAAAGGTGTTGAAGTTTGGTTGGATCGTGATGTCGATGGGCATATTGAAGGTGGCGACGAACTAGTTCTTAGCGATGAAGTAGTAGCTATCGGAATTTCCCAACGGACGCATGCGCGTTCACTAGAAAAATTAGCCCGCAATTTGTTCGCAAAAAATGCTGGCTTTAAAAAAGTCTTGGCAATCAAAATCCCGCATAATCGCGCGATGATGCACTTAGATACTGTTTTTACAATGGTTGATTACGATAAATTTACGATTCATCCAGAAATTCAAGATGCTGACGGAAAAATCGACGTTTACACAATTGAACCAGATGGTGACGACATCAAAATTTCACATAGCCAAGATTTACATGGTACATTAAAAGCAGCATTGCATTTAGACGATTTGGTTTTGATTCCAACTGGAAACGGGGATGCTATTGTTGCACCTCGGGAACAATGGAATGACGGATCAAATACATTGGCAATCGCACCGGGTGTGGTAGTCACTTATAATCGTAACTATGTTTCCAATGAATTGTTGCGCAGCTATGGCATCAAAGTGTTGGAAATCCATTCAGGGGAATTGTCCCGCGGTCGTGGTGGCCCACGTTGCATGAGTCAACCTCTCGTTCGTGAAGATTTGAAAAAATAATTCGTTGACTTTTCCGAGGCGGTGATCTCATTGCCTTCGGATTCATTTAATGACCAAACTAAAGGAGAGTACTAATATGAAAGAATCTGTATTTCAAGGAAGAAGTTTATTAGCTGAGAAAGATTTCACCAAAGAAGAACTACAATACCTAATCGATTTTTCAGAACATTTAAAGGATCTAAAAAAACGCGGCATTCCTCATCACTATTTAGAAGGAAAAAATATCGCACTGCTTTTTGAAAAAACATCGACTCGGACACGGGCAGCCTTTACTACTGCTGCAGTGGATTTAGGTGCACATCCAGAATATTTGGGTGCGAATGATATCCAATTAGGAAAAAAAGAATCGACGGAAGATACAGCCAAAGTTCTTGGTCGGATGTTTGATGGAATTGAATTCCGCGGATTCAGCCAAAAAATGGTCGAAGAACTAGCAGAATTCTCCGGTGTACCTGTTTGGAACGGTTTGACAGATGAATGGCATCCAACGCAAATGATTGCTGACTTCTTAACAATCCAAGAAAACTTTGGAACGGTGGAAGGTATTACAGTTGCTTATTGTGGCGATGGTCGGAACAACATGGCAAATTCTTTATTGGTAACTGGTGCGATTTTAGGAACACATATGCGTATCGTGGCACCGAAAGATTTACAACCGGACGAAGAAGTTGTGAAATTAGCAGAAGGTTTTGCAGCGAAGACAGGTGCGAAATTAATGATCACAGATGACGTAGATAAAGGCGTTGACGGTGCAGATGTTCTTTATTCTGATGTATGGGTTTCAATGGGAGAAGAAGACAAATTTGAAGAACGCATCAAATTACTGAAACCTTATCAAATCAATATGGAAATGATTGAAAAAACCCACAACACAGACAGACTGATTTTCTTGCACTGCTTGCCAGCATTCCATGATACAAAAACGGTTTACGGGGAACAAATGAAAGAAAAATTCGGTATCACGGAAATGGAAGTGACGGACGAAGTTTTCAACAGCAAATATGCCCGTCAATTTGATCAAGCGGAAAATCGGATGCACTCCATTAAAGCCATCATGGCAGCAACTTTGGGTAATCTGTTTATTCCCCGAGTATAAATAAAAACTACTTACTTTAACAAAAGCGGGTCAGAACGTTGTAGGTTTGAAAAAACAGGCGACAGGCGCTGGCCCGCTTTGTCATTCTTAAAAATGTCGAAAAGGAGCGTGCCATTATGGCAAATCGTAAAGTTGTTGTCGCATTAGGGGGAAATGCTATTCTTTCTGATGACGCAACTGCCCAAGCACAACAAAGCGCGTTACGTGAAACTGCAAAATATTTAGTGAAATTTATTGAGCAAGGCGATGAGTTGATTATCTCTCACGGAAACGGTCCACAAGTGGGAAACTTATTGATCCAGCAAGCAGCAGCCGATTCTGAAAAAACACCAGCAATGCCACTTGATACCTGTGTCGCTATGACAGAAGGATCTATTGGGTATTGGCTGCAAAATGAAATGGGCAGTATTCTAAAAGAAAAAGGAATCGATAAAGATGTCGTTTCTTTAGTTACGCAAGTTATCGTCGATGAAAATGATCCTTCTTTCCAAAATCCATCGAAACCAGTTGGTCCATTTTTTACTGAAACAGAAGCACAGCAACAAATGAAAGAGACCGGCGCAACCTTTAAAGAAGATGCTGGTCGTGGCTGGCGAAAAGTAGTTGCTTCACCGAAACCAATTTCAATTAAGGAAGCACGAGTAATTGAAAGTTTGGTCAATCAAGGAGTGATTACTGTCTCAGTTGGAGGCGGTGGGATTCCCGTTGTTGAAACAGCTAACGGTTTAGAAGGTCGCGAAGCAGTGATCGATAAAGATTTTGCTTCAGAAAAATTGGCAGAAATCATTGAAGCAGATTTGCTGATTATTTTGACCGGAGTGGATAATGTTTATGTGAATTATCAAAAACCTGATCAAAAAAAATTAGAGACAGTTACTGTGGCTGAAATGAAGCAATACATCGAAGAGAACCAGTTCGCACCAGGCAGTATGCTGCCAAAAGTTCAAGCAGCAATCGAATTTGCTGAAGCTCGTCCAGAGGGCAAAGCAATCATCACTTCATTGGAAAACATCGAAAACCTATTAGCCAATGAAGAAGGAACGATTGTTGTCGCAAAATAAGTGAATCTATCGCGTAGGCGATTGGTTTATAGAAAACCTTGAAGTGTGTGATTTTCTCCTTTAGTGCATACTTCAAGGCTTTTAAAGAAACGTGAAAAGAAATTTTGATTAAAAATCTTTAAAAATTAATTCGCAAACAGGAAAATACTAGCCATTCACAAAAACCTTTGCTATAATCAATGCAGTTTAATAAACGATTTGATGAACAAGAGAGTATCTTTTGATGAACGTATAGCGAGTTCGGGTAGGTGAGAGCCGAATGGGAAAACAAGAGAGAACCGCACTTGGGAAAATCTGCCTAGCAGACGGCTATCTACCGTTATTAGAGAAGCAGGTTCTTTTTAGAACAATTAGAGTGGTACCGCGGGTAATCTCGTCTCTGGTGAAGGATTCACTGGGGGCTTTTTTTGTTGCTTCAAATCATCTCTCAAAAAATCAAGGAGGAAGTAAAATGAATAATAAAGATGTCGTTGCAAAAGCTATTTATGAGGTAGTCAAGGATGATCTATCCTTAGAACAAGTAGAAAAATTATTGGAAAACCCAAAATCGGCAGATCACGGAGACGTGGCTTTTCCGGCTTTTGCATTAGCAAAAGCCTATCGTAAAGCACCACAACAAATCGCACCGGAATTAGCAGAAAAAATCGATGGAACAGATTTTGAAAAAATCGAAGTAGTTGGACCTTATTTGAACTTTTTTATGAATAAAGCCAGCATCAGCGAAAAAGTATTGGCAACCGTCGTAAAAGAAAAGAATCATTACGGGGATGCTTCCATCGGCGAAAACAAAAATGTACCGATTGACTTGTCTTCACCAAACATTGCCAAACCAATTTCAATGGGACATTTACGTTCTACTGTAATCGGAAATTCCATTGGGTTTATTATGGAAAAAATCGGCTACAATCCGATTCGTATCAATCACTTGGGCGACTGGGGTACTCAATTTGGAAAATTGATTGTAGGTTACAAAAAATGGGGCTCTGAAGAAGCTGTTAAAGCTGAACCAATCAATGAATTATTACGTTTGTATGTTCAATTCCATGAAGTTGTTGAAACAGAACCAGAATTGGATGATGAAGCACGGGCTTGGTTCAAAAAATTAGAAGACGGCGACGAAGAAGCTGTTAGCTTATGGCAATGGTTCCGTGATGAATCCATGAAAGAGTTCAATAAAATCTATGACATGTTGGGTGTCGAGTTTGATTCTTTAAATGGGGAAGCTTTTTACAATGATAAAATGGATGAAGTCATCGAATTACTTGAAGAAAAACATCTGTTGAAAGAAGACAAGGGCGCAGAAATCGTTGACCTTTCTGCCTATGATCTAAACCCTGCTTTGATCCGTAAGTCAGACGGAGCCACTTTATATATCACTCGTGACTTGGCGGCTGCCTTGTATCGTAAACGGACGTATGACTTTGCCCAATCTATTTATGTTGTTGGGAATGAACAAAGCTATCACTTTAAACAATTAAAAGCTGTATTGAAGGAAATGGGCTTTGATTGGTCAGATGACATGCATCATATTGCATTTGGTTTGATTACCCAAGGCGGAAAGAAATTATCCACCCGTAAAGGAAAAATCGTTTTACTTGAAGAAGTTTTGAATCAAGCCATCGATTCTGCCAAGGAGCAAATTACAGAGAAGAATCCTGATTTGGAAAACAAAGATGAAGTAGCAAAACAAGTCGGCGTTGGAGCTGTGATTTTCCATGATTTAAAAAATGATCGTTTGAATACCTTTGACTTTACTTTGGAAGAAGTGGTGCGCTTTGAAGGAGAAACCGGTCCTTACGTACAATATACCCACGCACGAGCAATGAGTATTCTTGCCAAAGCCGGCTTTGTTCCACAAGCCGATCAAAGTTACGCATTAGCTGATGAAGGAAGCTGGGAAGTCATCAAGCTGGTTCAAAAATATCCTGAAACAATCATGCAAGCAGCAGAAAAATTTGAACCATCTGTTATTGCAAAACACGCGATTAAATTGGCACAAGCTTTCAATAAATACTATGCTCAAACTAAAATTTTGGCAGATGACGGACAAAAAGATGCTCGTTTGGCATTAGTTTATGCCGTTACAGTCTTGTTGAAAGAAGATTTACGTCTCTTGGGACTTCATGCGCCAGACAAAATGTAAGAAAATAGCCAAAAAAAGACTGACATCAACCGATGTCAGTCTTTTCACTATGCTAATATGTGGGTTTTGAAATAGCGTTCCATTTTTTTTGCATCTTCTTCTGTTCGGGAGATAATAATGACCGTGTCAAAACCGGCGATAGTCGTTACTTTTTCAGGAATGTGGACTTCATCAATGACCGCTGTAATCAATTGGGCATTGTCCGGCAAAGTATTGACGATGGTCAAAAATTGAACCCGATCGACTTTCGTCACAACATCTTCGATCATGTGGATCAATCGTTGTTCTTCTTCCTGTCCGTCTTGTCCAAAACGTTCTCCTTGGAAAATTTCAAACCGTGCTTGACCGGTTTCGTCAGGGGCTTTGATGATTTTTAAATCGCGAATATCGCGGGAAATCGTTGCTTGCGTCGCAGTGACGCCTTTTTCTTCCAATAATCGAAGCAATTCTTCTTGAGTGCGGACTGTTTGGCTGCTAATGATCTGTTTAATTAGTAAGTGTCGGTCAGCTTTGCGCATAGTAGAATCTCCTTTATTCGTTTTGTTCCTTTCATCATAGCAAATCATTTTCCTTCTGCCCACTTTGATGAGTGAATTTTTATCCGTAAAAGCTGAATTTTCATCTTAATTGGTCAATAAGATTATGATTTTTATATTGAGAGAAGCGTTTAAAGTAACGTATTTTTTTGAATTGGAGTATACTTTACTTAGAAATAACTCGTTGCTTTCTTTTAGCAATGAAATTCTAAAGGAGTGAATCTTAATGGAAACTGGACAAGAAAAATTTTTGCATTTCTTTTTAGATCGCGTAGAAGCGGCCCATGTGGATGAGGCAAAAAAGCTATTAGTAAAGTCATTTGCAGATCAACAAGTAGAAAACTTTACCTATGCAGATTTTGAGAAACTGCAAGCAAAGCTTTTACCATTGGTTAAAGAAGATAAAGTAGATGAAGTCAAACAAGCAATGACTCATTTTTCACAAGGTTTAGCAAAATAAGTACTGAATTTAAAAAACGCGTTCTCGATGAAAATCAGAAGAATGTGTTTTTTTTAACGGGAAAAATCGTTGCATTTTAGTTTTGCCTACTGTATACTGTTCTAGGTGTGAGCGAGTCTTACACAAATCCACATTAAAGGTCTATTTACAGTCAGGGTGCTTTGCTTGCGAAGTCTGCTGTGGAGTTTACGGCTTTTAAGAGGAAAACAAAAACCAATTGGAGGAAACAAATCATGGCAGTAATCAGTATGAAACAATTGCTAGAAGCCGGCGTACACTTTGGACACCAAACACGTCGCTGGAACCCAAAAATGAAGAAATATATCTTCACTGAAAGAAACGGAATCTACATCATCGACTTGCAAAAAACAGTTAAATTAGTCGATGCAGCTTACGACTACATGAGAAACGTTGCAGAAGAAGGCGGCGTTGCATTGTTCGTAGGAACAAAAAAACAAGCACAAGAAGCGATTAAAGAAGAAGCTACCCGCGCAGGTCAATACTTTGTAAACCATCGTTGGTTAGGTGGAACTTTAACTAACTGGGAAACAATCCAAAAACGTGTTGCACGTTTGAAACAAATCAGCAAAATGGAAGAAGACGGCACATTTGATGTCCTTCCTAAAAAAGAAGTTGTTGGTTTGAACAAAGAACGTGAACGTCTCGAAAAATTCTTAGGCGGTATCGCTGATATGCCAAGAATTCCTGATGTAATGTACATCGTTGACCCACGTAAAGAACGCATTGCTGTTCAAGAAGCACACAAACTAAATATCCCAATCGTCGCTATGGTTGACACGAACTGTGATCCAGATGAAATCGACGTAGTTATCCCTTCAAATGATGATGCAATCCGTGCGGTAAAATTGATTACTGCTAAAATGGCTGATGCCTTCATCGAAGGAAATCAAGGGGAAGATCAAGTTGTAGAAGAAGATTTTGCAGCAGAAACTACTGAAAATGCAACTTCAATCGAAGAAATCGTTGATGTAGTAGAAGGCGACAATACTTCTGCTGATTCAGCTGAATAATTTTGAATGACGGAGCTGTTTCAAAGGCCAGGCGGTCAAGCCTCACTCTCCTTTGAAACAGCTTTTTTTAAGAAAATAATTATAAATCAACCAATTCAGGAGGGAATTTTTAAAATGGCAGACGTTACAGCTAAAATGGTAAAAGAACTGCGCGACATGACCGGCGTAGGAATGATGGATGCGAAACGCGCATTAGTAGAAGTAGAAGGCGATATGGAAAAAGCAGTGGATCTTTTACGTGAAAAAGGAATGGCTAAAGCTGCGAAGAAAAGCGATCGTATCGCTGCTGAAGGATTAGCAGCTGTTGCAGTAAAAGGCAACGTAGCTTCTATTGTTGAAATCAACTCAGAAACAGACTTTGTTTCTAAAAATGAAATGTTCCAAGACCTAGTTAAAGAAGTTGCGGAATTGATTGCTGAACATAAACCTGCTGACATGGAAGCTGCAATGAAGCTTGAAACAGCAAAAGGTACGATTGAAGCAACGATGATCGAAGCAACACAAGTAATTGGTGAAAAAATCAGCTTCCGTCGTTTTGAAGTTGTTGAAAAAGAGGATAACGCAGCATTTGGCGGTTACTTGCACATGGGCGGACGTATTGCTGTGTTGACTGTTTTAGAAGGAACAACAGACGATTCAGTAGCAAAAGATGTAGCAATGCACGTCGCAGCTATCAATCCTCGTTATGTAAACGAAAAAGAAATCCCAGCAGCAGAATTAGAACATGAAAAAGCTGTGTTGACAGAACAAGCATTAAATGAAGGCAAACCAGCTAAAATCGTTGAAAAAATGGTTGAAGGTCGTTTGAGCAAATTCAAAGCAGAAATCGCTTTGGTTGACCAACCATTTGTTAAAGATCCAGATATGACGGTTGAAAAATATGTGGCATCAAAAGGTGCAACGGTGAAATCATTCGTCCGCTTTGAAGTTGGCGAAGGAATCGAAAAACGCGAAGATAACTTTGTTGAAGAAGTTATGAGCCAAGTGAAAAAATAATTACTATTCAGTTGAATAGATGGGGACGCATGAATTGTGCGCTCCCTTTTTTTAAGCAAGTCTGTCAAGTTATTACTGGCATAACTTTAGCGATATGCTACAATAACAGTAGAGAAATACGGAGGAATCATAATGGCTAAAACAAAATATCAACGAGTTGTCCTAAAATTAAGTGGTGAAGCATTAGCGGGTGAAGACGGCTTTGGAATCAAACCACCAACCATCAAAGAAATCGTGAAACAAATCAAAGAAGTCCATGAGTTGGGCGTTGAGATGGCGATTGTAGTTGGCGGAGGCAATATCTGGCGAGGACAAATCGGCGCACAAATGGGAATGGAACGTGCCCAAGCAGATTATATGGGCATGTTGGCAACTGTCATGAACGCGTTGGCGTTGCAGGATACTCTTGAAAATGAAGGAGTACCGACACGAGTGCAAACATCTATCGAGATGCGTCAAATCGCTGAACCATACATTCGACGCCGTGCTGAACGACACTTGGAAAAAGGACGAATTGTTATTTTTGCAGGCGGAACCGGCAATCCTTATTTCTCAACCGATACGACCGCAGCGTTGCGTGCGGCTGAAATCAATGCTGACGTTATTTTGATGGCAAAAAACAATGTGGATGGCGTATACTCTGCAGATCCAAAATTAGATGCCAATGCAGTGAAATTTGATGAATTGACTCATTTAGATGTGATTGCAAAAGGATTACAAGTAATGGATTCCACCGCAAGCTCATTAAGTATGGACAACGATATTCCGTTGGTTGTTTTCAATCTGAATGAAGCAGGTAATATCCGCCGTGCGGTTATGGGAGAAAATATCGGAACAACAGTTAGGGGGAAATAGTAATGGCAGATGCAATAATGGCAGAAGCAAAAGAAAAAATGAAAAAAGCTGCAGAAAGTTTGCAGCGTGATCTTGGTCAAATTCGTGCAGGTCGTGCGAATGCCAGCTTGATGGATCGTGTTTCAGTGATCTACTATGGCGCACCAACACCAATCAATCAATTGGCTTCAATCACCATTCCAGAGGCGAGAGTTTTGATGGTAACACCATTTGACAAATCGATCATTCAAGATATTGAAAAAGCGATTTTAACAAGTGATATCGGAATCACACCAGCAAATGACGGCAATGTGATTCGTTTAGTTATTCCACAACTGACGGAAGAACGCCGAAAAGAATTAGCAAAAGAAGTAAAAAAAGAAGCTGAAAATGCAAAAATTGCGATTCGTAACATTCGTCGTGATGCAATGGACAGCTACAAAAAACAACAAAAAGACGGTGATATCACTGAGGACGATTTGCGTGGAATGGAAAAAGATGTGCAAACGTTGACGGATGATAGCATCAAAGCAATCGATAAAATTGCTGCCGATAAAGAAAAAGAACTATTGGAAGTATAATTCGTAAGTACAAAAGAAATCTGGCGTGTTCGCCAGATTTCTTTTTTTTCAGTAAAATCACTGCAACAAAGGTGATTTTTCATAGGAAACTTATGAAATTATTGTTATAATAGGGAAGATGAAATTGTAAATTCGTTAGGAGCCGAGCTTATGTTACGTTTTTTTCCACAAAAAAATAAATATATCCAGGAAACAGGCGACTTTGCGTTTGCACAAGATGGACCGATTCCTAAACATATAGCGATTATTATGGACGGAAATGGTCGCTGGGCACAAAATCGGCGCTTGCCACGGGTCGCGGGTCATAAAGAAGGAATGGAAACAGTCAAAACGGTTACCAAGCATGCGTCAAAACTTGGTGTCAAAGTGTTGACTCTTTATGCGTTTTCTACAGAGAACTGGAAACGACCGACAGATGAAGTCAATTTTTTGATGCAGCTGCCTGTCGATTTTTTTGATACCTTCGTTCCTGAATTGATCAAAGAAAATGTGCGGGTCCATGTGATGGGGTATACGGACTTGTTGCCGGCCCATACCCAAGGGGCGGTTGAAAGAGCCATGGAGCAAACCAAAGAAAATACGGGGATGATTCTAAATTTTGCGTTGAATTATGGCAGTCGTGCAGAAATCGTGACGGCTGTTCAAAATATTACGAAAAAAATAGAAAAAGAGACAATTTCTTCAGATGACATCACAGAAGAAATGATTGCAGATCATCTAATGACCGGTTTTTTACCTGTGGATTTGCGAGATCCGGAGCTGGTGATTCGAACAAGTGGAGAAGAACGAATCAGCAACTTTTTGTTATGGCAGATAGCATATAGTGAATTCTTTTTTACAAAAGCACTTTGGCCAGACTTTAACGGAGAGCTGTTAGAAATGGCAATTGCGTCCTTCCAAAATCGTGATCGACGATTTGGCGGACTGAAAAGCAAAGAGGAGGATAAATAGTGAAGCAACGTGTGATTACAGCGGTTGTTGCCTTGGCATTATTTTTGCCGATTATTTATGTGGGTGGCATCGCTATTGAAATTACGGCGGCCTTGTTGGCAATCGTTGGGGTTTATGAGCTTTTTAGAATGAAAGGATTGAATATTGTTAGTTTTGAAGGAATCATTTCAGCAATCGGTGCCGTTTTTCTGGTGTTGCCGATCAATCGCTGGTTGATTTTGCCGGAACAGACAAATCCTTATTTACTTTTTTATTTGACAGTGATGATTTTGCTGGGAGTCTCCGTTGTTTCTAAAAATACGTATACGATTGATGAAGCGGGTTTTCCAGTAATCGTTAGTTTGTATGTTGGTGTTGGGTTCCAAAACTTCGTCGCAGCGCGAAGTGAAAGTTTGACGGTATTGGTTTTTGGTTTGTTTGTTGTTTGGGCGACGGATATCGGTGCCTATATGGTTGGTCGCAGATACGGCAGAAAAAAATTATGGCCGGAAATTTCACCTAATAAAACGGTAGAAGGCGCTCTGGGCGGAATTTTAAGTGCAGTGATAGTGGCTGCAATTTATTTACTGCTATTTCCAGGGAAACAATTTTTTGGACACAGTACACCGATTATGTTGATTTTGACCATTGTTTTTTCCGTTGTTGGTCAATTTGGTGATTTAGTAGAGTCAGCGATCAAACGGCATTACGGAGTCAAAGATTCAGGAAATATTCTACCGGGACACGGCGGAATTTTAGATCGCTTTGACAGTTTATTATTCGTTTTCCCTATCATGCATTTATTAGGAGTTTTTTAAAAGAAACCGTACTGTAGTTGCTTTGAGCGGCTACAGTTTTTTTCTAATCAATCCAAAAAGGGATGATTGGTTATTCATTTCCGGTATGATAGAATAGAAAAGAGTTTTAATTTGATTTTAATACACTTTGAAAGTGAGGAAACAAGATGAAAACAGCTTTGACATTTATCATTGTCTTTGGTGTTATCGTAATCATACATGAATTTGGTCACTTCTTTTTTGCAAAACGTGCGGGAATCTTAGTGCGGGAATTTGCTATCGGAATGGGACCAAAAATTTATGGTCATCAAGGAAAAGACGGTACAACGTATACATTACGATTATTGCCAATTGGTGGATATGTCCGCATGGCAGGGATGGGGGAAGATGAAACGGAGCTTTCACCGGGCATGCCCATTGCGCTTTTACAAAATGAGCAAGGAGATATCACCAAAATCAATACCAGTAAAAAAATCCAGTTACCAAATGGATTTCCAATGGAGTTGGCAGAAGCTGATTTGGAAGATAAGCTGACGATTTCCGGGTACATCAATGGCGATGAGAGCCAGTTAGTGACCTATTCTGTTTTGCATGATGCGACGATTATTGAGCAGGATGGCACCGAGGTTCGTATTGCACCACGGGATGTCCAATTCCAATCAGCAAAACTATGGCAACGGATGTTGACAAATTTTGCCGGACCTATGAATAATTTTATTTTAGCGATTTTACTTTTTATTTTTATTACCTTCATGCAAGGTGGCGTTACTATCACCAATACAAATGCAATTGGTGAAGTTCTTCCCGATGGGGTGGCGGCACAAGCCGGACTGGAGGAGAAGGATAAAATTGTCAGTATCGACGGAGAAAAGATCAATAATTGGAATGAATTAACAACGATTATTACTGAAAATCCTGATAAGGAACTGACCTTTGAAGTACAAAGAGGATCGGAAAAATTTGAAAAGACAATCACACCTGAAGCTGAGAAAAGCGGCAATCAAACAGTGGGAAAACTAGGTATTCATGTACCGATGGATACTGGATTTTCTGCTAAAATCACTGGCGGATTTCGACAAGCAATCGACAGTTCACTAGCAATTTTTACCGCATTAGGGAGTTTGATTGTGCAACCGGATATTAATAAATTAGGCGGACCAGTAGCAATGTTTCAAATGTCCTCTCAGGCAGCTGAGCAGGGTCCAATGACGGTGTTATTACTGATGGCAGTTTTATCGATGAATCTGGGAATCTTTAATTTATTGCCGATTCCTGCATTGGATGGTGGGAAATTAGTTTTAAATATTTTTGAAGGCGTTAGAGGCAAACCTTTGAGTCAAGAAAAGGAAGGCATACTGACACTTGTCGGCTTTGGGTTGCTGATGGTGTTGATGGTCTTTGTTACGTGGAATGATATCCAACGTTTCTTTTTCTAAAATAGTTGGTAGCTAAGTTCAAAGGTAAAGGAGAAAAAAATGAAGCAATCAAAGATGTTGATTCCAACTTTGCGGGAAGTACCAAACGAAGCAGAAGCATTGAGCCATAAAATACTGATTCGAGCGGGGTATATCCGACAGTTTTCATCCGGCAGTTATTGTTATCTGCCCCTTGCATACCGAGTGTTAGAAAAAATCAAACAAATCATACGCGAAGAGTTGACAGCAATCGATGCGCAGGAAATGCAAATGCCGCTGTTGCTGTCAACTGAATTGTGGGAAGAATCTGGTCGTTTGGAGACGTATGGTTCTAGTCTTTATCGGCTGAATGATCACAGTGAACGCACCTATCTTTTAGCGCCAACTCATGAGGAAGCGTTTACGGCATTGATTCGGGATGAAGTCAGTTCGTATAAACGCTTGCCAATCAATCTTTTTCAGATTCAAACAAAATTTCGTGATGAAAAAAGACCCCGTTTTGGACTGTTACGTAGCAAAGAATTTATAATGAAAGACGGCTATTCTTTTCATGGAACAAAAGAAAGTTTGGAGAAAACCTATCAACAATACGATCAGGCGTATCGTCGAATCTTTTCTCGCTGCGGTTTAGCAGTCCGTGGCATCATCGGAAACGGCGGGGCAATGGGTGGCAAAGATTCAAAAGAATATATGCTAGTTTCTGAAATTGGAGAGGATACGGTTTGCTTTTCAACGGAAAGTGAATATGCGGCCAACCTCGAAATGGCAACAAGTCAATATGTTGCTAAACGATCCCATGAAACTTTGAAGGAACGTCAAAAACTAGCAACACCCGGTGTCAAAACCATTGCAGAAGTTGCAGACTTTTTGAACGTTGAACCACAAAAAATCATTAAATCCGTGCTTTTTTTAGCTGATGACGCGCCAATCATGGTTTTGGTCCGGGGAGATCATGAAGTAAATGAAGTGAAAATTAAAAACTATCTTCAAGTGGAACGATTGATTCCAGCGACTAATGAAGAAGCTGTTGCTCTGCTTGCGGCAGATTTTGGATCGATTGGACCCGTTGAGCTGCCTCAAGGAATTGAAATTTATAGTGATTTTTATGTAAAGGACCTGACGAATGCGGTCACAGGGGCAAATAGCACGGACTATCATTTTGTTAACGTGAATCCTGGCCGTGATTTTCAACCGGCAGCTTACGGTGATTTTCGTTTTGTTAGAGAAGGAGAACCATCACCAGACGGTCACGGCGTGTTGACCTTTGCTAAAGGGATTGAATTGGGTCACATTTTTAAACTAGGTACACGATACAGTCAGGCAATGGGGGCGATGGTCCTTGATGAAAACGGACAGAAAATTCCCGTTGAAATGGGCAGTTATGGGATCGGTGTCAGCCGCTTGTTGGCAGCAATTGTTGAACAACATGCAGATGAAGAAGGAATCAACTGGCCCAAGGGAATCGCGCCTTTTGATTTGCATGTCATCCAAGTAAATATGGAGGATAACTTCCAAACAGAACTTATCGAGGAATTAGCAACGACTTTGACTGCGGCAGATTACGAAGTGTTGGTGGATGATCGCGAGGAACGAGCTGGTGTCAAATTTGCAGATGCGGATTTAATCGGCTGTCCTTTGCGAATCACCGTTGGGAAAAAAGCCAGAGACGGGGTTGTAGAAGTTAAAATCAAGAATACCGGTGCAATGGTTGAGGTTCGTAAAGAAGAACTGGTAGACACAATCGCCATTTTACTTGATACATTGGATGAACCGTACTGAGTGACGAAAAAAATGAGGAGGTCGAAAGCGACTCCTTATTTTTTTTAATGAAAAATCAATCAAAGCACGTTATACTAGAAACTGTTGAATGAAAAAGGGAGGAAAATAAACTTGTCAAAAAATAGAGAAACCTTTGAAATACTTTTGGATCAAATTCAGCTTGAGCCACAAGAACGACAACATCCCTTAATTTCTACCGGTGAAATCAAAGAAGTCATTGTCCATCGGCAATCTAAGGTTTGGTCATTCGTCTTTTCTTTTGATCAAATATTGCCGGTTTTTTTGTATCAATCTTTTCGCCAGCATTTAGAAATGGCGTTTAAGGAAATTGCTCAGGTCGCAGTAACCATCGAAACGAAGGATTCAGGATTTGATGAAGTTCTACTTCAAGAATATTGGGGAGTAGCTATTGCAAACAATGCGTGTGATACGCAACTGGTTCAGCAAACCATCAAGTCTCAACTTCCACTTTTGAAAGAAAAGAAAATTCTTTTGCCTATTTCTAATGAAGCAGTTATTCCGTATATGGTTCAGCAATACTTGCCAATTGTCGAACAAAGTTATCGGCAAATGGGTTTTCCCGCATTTCGCATTGAACCGCAAGTAGATGAACAACAAGCAAAAGCGGCTTTGCAGGAATTGGAAACAAAAAAAGAAGAACAAGCACAGGCCTTTATGCAACAAGCAGCCGAAAATTTGGCAGCCCACGAACAACGGAAAAAAGAAAAGAAAGAGCGGGGACCTGTGCTTGAAGGACCGATTCAGCTGGGAAGAAATATTCCAACGGATGAACCAATTACACCGATGGGAAATATTTTGGAAGAAGAACGGCGAATCACGATTGAAGGGTATGTTTTTGACAAAGAAGTGCGGGAATTGCGTTCTAAACGAAAAATTCTCACGCTGAAAATTACAGATTATACCTCTTCTTTCATTGTTAAGAAATTTTCCAATAATGAAACCGATGAGCAAATTTTTGATGCGATCGCAAAGGGAAGCTGGCTAAAAGTTCGCGGAAGTATTCAAGAAGATACCTTCATGCGGGATTTAGTAATGAATGCGCAGGATTTGATAGAAGTGAAGCATCCTGAACGGAAAGATTATGCACCAGAAGGAGAAAAACGAGTCGAATTGCATCTGCATTCAAATATGAGTACGATGGATGCGACAAATAATGTGGCAGACCTTGTTGCTCAAGCCGGACGCTGGGGTCATAAAGCCATTGCCATCACTGATCACGGTGGGGCTCAATCGTTTCCTGATGCCCATCAAGCAGGTCAAAAAGCTGGCGTGAAGATTTTGTACGGGGTTGAAGCTAATGTCGTCGATGATGGGGTATTGATTGCTTACAATGATCAACATATTTCCTTGACCGATGCGACTTATGTGGTGTTTGACGTGGAAACGACTGGACTTTCTGCAGTATATGACACAATCATCGAACTCGCTGCTGTCAAAATGCATAAGGGGAATGTGATCGATACTTTTGACGAATTCATTGATCCTGGGCATCCATTATCAAATACCACGGTGAATTTAACAGGGATCACGGATGAAATGGTTCGCGGATCTAAGTCAGAAAGAGAAGTACTAGAAGCTTTTCGTGCATTTTCGGAAAATACGATATTAGTGGCTCACAATGCGTCCTTTGATATGGGCTTTCTTAATACAACCTATCGGCGATTGTCCTTGCCAGAAACGCAGGCTCCTGTCATCGATACCTTAGAATTGGCCCGCTATCTTTATCCGGAATTCAAACGATTTGGACTGGGTGTGCTGTCTAAAAAATTCGGTGTTGGTTTGGAACAACATCACCGGGCAATCTATGACTCGGAAGCTACTGGACATTTGGCGTGGATTTTTGTTAAAGAGGCCATGGAAAAGCACGACATGTTTTACCACGATGACTTGAATCGGCATGTCGGCGGAGAAAATTCTTTTAAAGCGGCCCGACCGTTCCATGCAACGATATTAGCGCAGACACAAGATGGACTAAAAAATCTGTTCAAGCTGATTTCTATGTCGAATATTACTTATTTCCACGGAAAAGTTCCACGGATTCCTCGGTCAGAGTTGGTTAAGCTGCGTTCAGGATTACTGGTTGGAACAGCCTGCGACAAAGGTGAAGTTTTCGTAGCGATGATGCAAAAAGGTGTTGAAGCAGCACGAGGATTGGCAAAATTTTATGATTATATTGAAGTTATGCCAAAAGAAGTCTATGCACCCCTGATTGAACAAGAACTGATCAAAAATGAGAAAGATTTGGAAGAAATCATCCGAAATTTAGTTGAGATCGGACATGAATTGAATAAACCGGTCGTAGCTACAGGAAATGTCCATTATCTAAATGAAGAGGATGCAATTTATCGAAAAATTTTGATTAATTCAATGGGAGGCGCCAATCCATTGAATCGTCACAGTTTGCCGGATGTTCATTTTCGAACGACAGATGAAATGCTGACTGCTTTTCAATTTTTAGGTGCGGAAACAGCAAAAGAAATCGTGGTCGAAAATCCCAATAAAATTGTTGATTTGTGTGAAACAATTATTCCTGTGAAGGATAAATTGTACACGCCGAAAATTCCTGGATCAGAACAAGAAATCACGGATCTAAGTTACAAACGAGCAAAAGAATTGTACGGTGATCCATTACCTGAGATTGTAGAAAAACGATTGGAAAAAGAATTGCATTCAATTATCGGAAATGGCTTTTCGGTTATCTACTTGATTGCCCAAAAACTGGTGCATAAAAGTAATGCGGATGGGTATTTGGTTGGTTCCCGAGGATCAGTGGGCTCAAGTTTCGTGGCAACTATGACAGGGATTACAGAGGTAAATCCTTTAGCACCACATTATCATTGTCCAAATTGTCAGTACTCTGAATTTTATGAAGATGGTTCTTACGGTTCGGGATTTGACATGCCGGAGAAAGCCTGTCCTAATTGCGGCACCCGCTTGAAAAAAGATGGACATGATATTCCTTTTGAAACCTTCCTTGGCTTCCATGGCGATAAGGTACCGGATATTGATTTGAATTTCTCAGGGGAATATCAACCAGAAGCCCATAATTACACGAAAGTACTTTTTGGTGAAGACTATGTTTATCGGGCAGGGACGATTGGTACCGTGGCAGATAAAACTGCTTATGGTTTTGTTAAGGGATATGAACGCGACCACAACCTGCATTTCCGCGGGGCAGAAGTAGATCGCTTGGCAAAAGGTGCCACAGGCGTAAAACGAACCACAGGTCAACATCCCGGCGGTATTATTGTTATTCCAGATTATATGGATGTATATGATTTTACACCGATTCAGTATCCAGCAGATGATCTGAATTCAGAATGGCGGACGACTCACTTTGATTTCCACTCGATCCATGACAATATTTTGAAGCTTGATATTTTAGGGCATGATGATCCGACCGTGATTCGGATGCTGCAGGATCTTTCAGGAATCGATCCCAAAACAATTCCCACAGATGATCCAGAGGTAATGCGGATCTTTGATGGTCCAGAGGTATTGAATGTGGAAGAAAATCAAATTTATTCCAAAACGGGTACTTTGGGAATTCCAGAATTTGGGACACGTTTTGTTCGAGGAATGTTGGAAGAAACCCACCCTTCGACCTTTGCTGAATTGCTGCAAATTTCGGGTCTGTCTCATGGGACGGATGTTTGGTTGGGGAATGCCGAAGAACTGATCCGTCGAGGAGAAGCTACATTGGCAAACGTAATCGGTTGTCGGGATGATATCATGGTTTATTTGATGCACGCCGGTTTGGACAGCGGGATGGCCTTTAAAATTATGGAAACAGTTCGTAAAGGACAATGGAATAAAATTCCAGAAGATTTGCGGGAAACGTACCTGAAAGCCATGAGAGAAAATAACGTCCCTGAATGGTACATTGACTCCTGTTCAAAAATAAAATATATGTTTCCAAAAGCCCATGCAGCAGCCTATGTGTTGATGGCGTTACGGGTAGCATACTTTAAAGTGTATTTTCCAATTCTTTATTACTGTGCTTATTTTTCCGTTCGGGCAGATGACTTTGATTTGATATCAATGGCAAAAGGGAAAGATGCCGTTAAAGCAAGCATGAAAGAAATCATGGATAAAGGTATGGATGCTTCTACGAAAGAAAAAAATATGTTGACGGTTTTAGAACTGGCGAATGAAATGATCGAACGAGGATTTGAGTTCGGCATGATTGACTTGTATAAATCGGATGCAGAAAACTTTGTCATTGAAGGAAATAAATTGATTGCACCATTTCGAGCAGTCCCAAGTTTGGGAACCAACGTGGCAAAACAAATCGTTGAAGCACGAAAAGACGGACCATTCTTATCTAAAGAAGATCTTGCCAATCGAGGAAAAGTTTCAAAAACCTTGATTGAATACATGACGGAAAATGGTGTATTGAAGGATCTGCCGGATGAAAATCAATTATCCTTGTTTGATATGTTATAAAAAAAGCCTGAGAAGCGAAAGCTTCTCGGCTTTTTTTTCAAGCATTAGTTGGAAGGTGTTATTAGAATGTGTGGTACACTGGCTTCGAGGTGAAGAAAATGCGTAATACTTGGTTGGCGGAGCAGTTGAACTTGTTGAAGAAGGAAAATCCCCTCGTGATTGAGGAAACGATCCGTTATATTGAGCAGCTAGAAGATGACAATGAAAGTCTGCAGGTCTCTCTTGAAGTAACGATCTGGAGTCCTCGCTTGTGGAACCAACCATCCACAGCACAGCAAAAAAATAAGCCGGAATAGCTCCGACTTATTTTTTTGTTAATTTGACAACGACTTCGCAACGCGCAGTTTGGGGGAACATGTCTACCGATTGTAAGTAATGAATGTCGTAGATTTTTGCTAGTTGAACAAGGTCACGTGCTAAAGTAGAAACATTACAGGAAATATAAACTAATTTTTCAGGTGGATAAGCAACCAGTGTTTTTAGTAATTGATTGTCCAGCCCGGTTCGTGGAGGATCAACAATGATTGCATCCGGCTCAAAGCCCTCGTGAAACCATTTTGGAATCAATTCTTCTGCTGCACCGGTTTCATAGTGGGTATTTGTCATGCCCATTGCTTGCGCATTGTGTTGGGCATCAGTGATTGCTTGCGGAATGATATCCATTCCTCGGACCTCTTTTGCTAAAGAAGCTAAACTTAATCCAATCGTCCCTACACCACAATAAGCATCTACCAGTGTTTCATTTTTTTGCAGTGCCAATGCTTTGCGAGCCTCATCATAGAGAGTAGCGGTTTGTTCAGGATTTAATTGAAAAAAAGCTCGGGCAGATAGATCAAATGTTAAGTCGTTCAGTCGTTCTTGAATGCTTTCTTTTCCCCATAAATGGATGGTTTCATCTCCCATGATGACAGAAGTTTTTTGATTTTGAACATTTTGCATAATGGAAACAACTTCTGGTAGTTGCGCGTTGATTTCCCGAATCAGGGCATTTTTTTTCGGTAATTTAGGTGTACTAGTGACAAAAACAATCTGGAGCTCACCAGTTTCGACACCTTCTCTAACCATTAAGGTTCGCAAAATTCCGGCATTTTTTCGTTCATCATAAATAGGCAGATGGTACTCATTAATCAGTTGCACTAGTAGGTTGATTACTTTTTGTGTTGCGGGATGCTGGACGATGCAGTCGTCAATTGCTACTAATCGATGAGAATTGGTTTCGTATAAGCCGGCTTCTGCAAGCTGGGTCTTTTCATTGAAACGCAACTGGAATTGTGCCTTGTTCCGATAGCGCCAAGGATCATCCATGCCGATGGTTTCCTTTAGTTGATACTTTTTATAGCCTTCTGGTTTGAATTTTTCTAAAGCCTGTTTTAATAAATCTTTTTTGAAATCCAATTGTTTTGGATAGGCAAGGTGCTGCAGCTGACATCCTCCGCAACGATCATAAAAAACACAGGGAGGTGTCATACGGTCTGGACTGCTTTTAATGATCTTAGTCAGTTCAGCTTCTGCAAATCGGGGATTAACCTGAGTAATGGTCGCCAGTATCTCCTCGGTCGGCAGAGCTTTTGGAACAAAAACAATCAGACGTTTATAATAGCCGATTCCTTCGCCATTAATTCCCAGACGTTTGATTTTTAATTTTATTGTTTGCCCATTTTTTACTATTGTTTCAGCCATAATTGCTCCTCATGTAAATAAATTTCTGTTTTTATTTTACCATAGAATTGTCGGAGAAAGTTCTTTTTTGTGGTAAACTAGAATATATGTTCGTAAGGAGGACACTATGATCACGATCGTACGAATCAGTAAAGGTAAAGGAAATTTTTATAAAGTAGAGTTTTCAAACGGAGAAGCATTGCGGGTTTCGGAAGATTTATTGGTTCGCTACCGTTTATTAAAGGGAATGGAGCTTTCAGAAGAAGAATTTCAAAAGGTCAAAAAGAGTACTGGATATGATTTGGGCCTACAATTGGCGATGAACTATATTAGTTATCAGTTACGTTCAGAAAAAGAAGTTCGAAGTTATCTTAAAGAAAAAGAAATTGAAGCGCATGACCGTGATACAATCCTTCAACGATTAAAAGAATTAAAGGTTGTTGATGATCGGGTCTATGGGGAGAGTTATGTTCGTACGCAGATGCGTACTTCGGATAAAGGCCCCACTGTTGTTAAGCAGCAATTACGATTAAAGGGGCTGTCTGAGGATTTGATTGAAGAAGTTCTTCATTTGTACACCTTTGATCAGCAACTAGAGGTAGCTAAGCATGTGGCTGAAAAAAGTTTACGGCGAATTCATGGAAAGAGTCACAAAGAAACGATCCAAAAAATTCGTACTGCATTAATGCAAAAAGGTTTTTCTGGCGACAGTATCTCTCTTACAATGGAGGATTTAGCGTTAGAAAAGGAATCGGATGAAGAATATGATGCCCTTGTAAAAGAAGGAGAACGGCTATGGCGACGGCACCAACGTAAAGCGCAACGTGAGCGGGAAAATAAGGTCAAACAAGGCCTGTTTCAAAAAGGGTTTCAGCTAGATGAAATCCAGCGATTTTTAGAAGAAAAAGGATTAGAAGATGACTAAGAAAACGGAACTATCCGCAGCTGAAATCAGTCAGCTGCGACAAGAATTTTTGACATGGTATCATGATAAAAAACGAAATCTTCCTTGGCGGGCGACAACGGATCCTTATGCTATCTGGATATCGGAGATTATGCTTCAGCAAACCCGTGTGGATACGGTAATCGATTATTATTATCGTTTCATGGAATTATTTCCTACTATTCAGGATTTAGCAGAGGCTGAGGAACAAAAACTTTTAAAAGTCTGGGAAGGACTGGGCTATTATTCACGGGCACGAAATTTAAAAATTGCTGCCCAACAGATTGTTGAATTATATGATGGAAAAATGCCGACGACCATTGATGAGATTCGTACATTGAAGGGAATTGGACCGTACACAGCCGGTGCGATTGCCAGCATTGCCTTTGGGTTACCGGAACCGGCAATCGACGGTAATGTGATGCGGGTGGTCAGTCGTTTATTTGAAATCGATGCGGATATCGCAAAGGCCAGCAGTCGTCATTTCTTTGAGGATGCTATGAGAAAAATCATTGATCCTGATGAACCGGGAGAATTCAATCAAGCCTTGATGGATTTAGGCTCGAGCATCTGTACACCAACGTCTCCTGATTGCGCTGCATGTCCGTTGAAGGATTTTTGTTTGGCTTACCAAGAGAATCGTCAAACTGATTTTCCAGTTAAAACCAAAAAGGCTAAGCCTAAGGATGTTTATTATATTGCGACGGCCCTAGAAAATCCTACTGGAAAATATTTATTGCAACAACGACCAGCAACCGGTCTATTGGCTTCCATGTGGACTTTTCCGATGATGGAAGTGACGGAAAAAGAATACCGGCAGCTTGAAGCTACCTGGTCAAAAAAATCAATGAATCAACTTTCTCTTTTTGTGGCAGAAGATCAATTGTTACCGGATATTTTTGAAGAAGAGGTGGTTTGGCAAAAGCGGCATTTAGGCGAAATTACACATATTTTTAGTCATTTAAAATGGCATGTCTTACTGTTTTATGGGCGAACAGGAAAAAAGGAAGTCAATGAAAATCAGCGTTTTGCTGCAATGAGCGACTTTGAGAAATACGTTTTTCCTAAGCCACAGCAAAAATTAGTAGAACAATTGAAGAAAAATCATTTATCAGATAAAGATTTCTAGGCAAACCATTGATTTATTGCTATAATGTTTACGATGTCGGTGTAATGAACACCCAAACAAATGCAGTGTGTCTGCTGAGGGAAGGGTAGCTATGCGAATTCCTAAAGAAGGAGAGTTTGTTTCCATACAAAGTTACAAACATGATGGCAATTTGCATCGAACGTGGCGCGATACAATGGTATTGAAAACTAGTGAATACTCAATGATTGGTGTGAATGATCACACGTTAGTGACTGAATCCGATGGTCGTCGTTGGGTAACACGCGAACCAGCAATTGTTTATTTTCATAAAAAATACTGGTTTAATGTAATAGCAATGATTAGAGAAAAGGGGGTTTCCTATTATTGCAATCTAGCTTCACCTTATTTGATGGATGAAGAAGCCTTGAAATATATCGATTATGATTTGGATATCAAGGTCTTTCCAGATGGTGAAAAACGTTTATTGGATGTGGATGAGTATGAGCTTCACAGTAAAATCATGCATTATCCGGATGATATTGACTATGTATTAAAAGAAAATGTCAAAATTCTAGTAGACTGGATCAATAATGGCAAAGGACCATTCTCAGAAGGCTATATTGATATTTGGTATAACCGCTACAAGCAATTGTCACGTAAATAAAAAACAGCAGATCTTTAAGGTCTGCTGTTTTTTATTGCTTTTTTCTCATAATTAACTTTGAAAGTGAAATAGTTTGTTTAAGACAAAGTTAAGGTAGTTAAGGTACAATAAATGTATTAAGGAAAAGCAGGTTGGTATATGGAAGAACATAAAAATAATAAGAAAAAATATTATTTATTCATTATTTTTTTACTTTTAGTGGCTGTAGTCTTTAGTTTGGGATGGCAAAAAATAGAAGCACCGACTACTGACTCCAGTGTTTATGAAACGAACACCAGTGAATCTGTTACGGAGATTCCTGAAGAAAAGGTGACTGAAAATTTGGTTCAAGTATATGTTGCGCCAGAATTATACGACACGACGACGGTTACGGAAAATGATTTTGTTCCATTACAGGAGGAACCTAACAGTCAAAGCAACGTCTTGGAAAAAATCCATCGTGGTGAATGGACCAATTATTTAGGAACCGAGGGAGATAGGATCTATATTCAGACGAATAAGGGAAATAAAGGGTATATCCCGAAAGAGAACAGCAAAGAAAAAGAAGTGACTCGTACAGAAAGTAAAGAATTAACAGTAGTACTGGATGCTGGTCATGGTGGTTCCGATACGGGAGCGACTAGCTCAGATGGCGTATTGAATGAAAAAGATTTGACACTTAAAACTGTACAAACAGTGGGAAAAGTTTTAGAAGCTGCCGGAATTAACGTGGTTTATACACGTACAAAAGATACGTACCTTGAATTAACAGATATCACTCAAATCAGTTTGGAAAAAAATGCTGACTTATTTCTGAGTCTTCATTATGATAACTATGATTATGCAAATGTGATGTCTGGTTTTACGACCTACTATTATTATGAAAAAATGAAATCTTTTGCGGAAACAATCAATCAAGAATTGGCAAAACAGATTGATTTGACAAATAATGGGATTCGTCAAGGAAATTATCTGGTGATTCGTGAATCCTATGTTCCCAGTTTGTTGCTGGAACTCGGCTATATGAATTCTGATCAGGATCTGGCTCAAATCAATACCGAGGAATACCGGGAAAAAGTTGCGGCAGCGATTCTTTCTGGTGTTGAAAAATTTGGACAGAACTATTTTCCATTTGGAATGGGAGAATAGAAAAATGAGAAAAACTATTTGCGGTTTTTCTCATTTTTTTATAGGTTTTTTTTCATTGCGATATGCTCCATACCTGCATCAAGAAAAACTTCCCCATATTTGTGATACCCCATTTTTTCATAGAAGGGCTCTGCGGGCAGTTGTGCCCCCAATTGAATCATAGAAAATCCCTGTTGCTTAGCAAATTTTTCTGCTTCTGTGATCACCTGCTTGCCTAAATTTTTTTTACGGGCATCTTTGCGAACGGCCATGCGTTGCAGTTTCAAGGTTGTTTCATTTAGCGGCAATAAACGGACGGTTGCTAACGCCTGACCTTCCTCATAAAGCACGAAATGGATTGCATAGGCTTCATCTTTATCGATTTCTCTTTCTAATGGTACGCCTTGTTCTTTTACAAAGACTTGATGACGAATTTTAACAGCATCAAGATAAATTTGACTCATGGTATCTTTTGTTTGGACAACGGTCACTCCACTCACCTCGATAGTAGTATACCCAAAGTTTAACAATCTGCAAAATAACTTGTCTAAATCGAGAGAAAAAGAAGCTGTTTTTTGCAAGTTAGGTTATAATATGAAAATGAGGGAGGGATGGCCTTGTTTGATAAATTAAAAAATTCAAAATTAATGTTTTGGTCGCTTGAGTTGCTGATTTTAGCGACGTTGGTTTTTGTTTCAACAAAAATAAATTTTTTGTTTCAACCAATTGGTACATTTTTTAGAACCTTGTTTGTACCGATTCTGGTGGGGGGATTTCTCTACTATGTCTTAAATCCGATTGTCAACTTCTTGATAAAGTATACGAAAATAAAGCGGATTTTTGCCATTATCCTCGTTTTTATTTTGTTGGTTGGGGTTATCGTCTGGATGATTTTAAGTGTGATTCCAAATTTGGTAAGTCAAATTTCTTCCTTGGCATCAAATATCCCAAATTTTGTGGAAAACATGCAGACTTGGGGTATGAAGCTCGCAGATAATCCAATTTTCAGTCAGATAAATATCGTAGAACAAATCGAAAAAATGGATATTTCTTATTCATCCATCATTCAAAAATTCTTGAGTGGTCTTTCAACAAGTTTAGGTTCAATCGTAGGAACGATTGCATCTGCGACGGTAACGATTGTGACGGTACCGTTTATTCTTTTCTATATGTTAAAAGATGGAGATCGTTTAGTACCGAATATTCAACGGTTCTTTCCTGAAACACGTCGGGCACAAATCGTTGACTTATTGGGTCAACTGCACCAAACGCTGTCTAATTATATCAGCGGTCAAGCAATTGAATGTGTTTTTGTCGGCACCTTCACGTTTATCGGATATTTGATTGTCGGTGTTGATTATGCCTTTCTGTTCGGTGTGATTGCGGGAATCACGAATCTGATTCCTTATCTTGGTCCTTACTTAGGATTATTGCCTGCGGTACTGGCAACCGTCTTTGATGATCCATTAAGAGCTGTTTTGTGTGCGGTGGTTGTAATCATTGTTCAACAAATCGACGGGAATGTGATATATCCAAATGTTATCGGCAAATCTTTGGCAATTCATCCGTTGACAATCATCTTAGTCTTATTGGTAGCAGGGAATATTGCTGGATTGTTGGGAATATTCTTAGGAATTCCTTTTTATGCGATTTGCCGTACGATTATTATTTTTATCATTCGATTGGTAAAAGCAGACCGTATCAAAGAAAATCATGACAAAATCACTGATAGCAGTGATTTACAGCTATAGGGTTTTTATTGCAAAGAAAATCGCTTTGTGATACGATTTTAGCGTGGCACTTGCCACGCTTTTTTTCTAGAAAATTGTTTAAAAATAAGGAGAGATTGCTATTATGAATGCTGACCCGGAGAGTCAGTCGCTTTTAGCGCAAATTTTACTACTAATTGTTCTTACGTTGATCAATGCCTTTCTTGCAGCATCGGAGATATCACTGATTTCCGTTAACAAAAATCGGGTGGAGCAAAAAGCCGAAGAAGGAAATATCAAGTCACAAAAACTACTGAAGATATTAGAAGATCCAACCAATTTTCTTTCAACTATTCAGGTAGGAATTACATTGGTAACTATTTTGTCAGGGGCTTCATTAGCAGATACATTGGCGACACGCTTGGCGCCGGTATTAGGAGATATCCCTGGGGCAAAAAATATTGCTAGTATCATCGTTCTTGCGATATTGACCTATATTTCAATCGTTTTTGGCGAGCTATATCCGAAACGAATTGCATTGAATAAATCAGAAGAAGTTGCCTCGTTTACTTCAGGCGTCATTCGTTTTCTGGGAAAAGTCACAAAACCGTTCGTTTGGTTGCTTTCAGCTTCAACAAGTTTGTTAGCACGAATCACGCCAATGGAATTTGATGACGAAGATGGAAAAATGACCCGTGACGAGATGCGTTATATGTTGGAAACAGAAGGCGTACTGAAAGATGAAGAACGGGAAATGCTTCAAGGCGTTTTTTCATTAGACACAAAAGTTGCTAGAGAAGTGATGGTTCCGCGAACGGATGCATTTATGGTGGATATTGATGATTCTGTGAACGAAATCGTCTCAGAAATTTTAGCTGAGAGTTATTCACGAATTCCTGTTTATGAAGAAGATAAAGATAAAGTAATCGGGGTGCTGCACACGAAAAACTTGTTAAAGGCAGCCTATGAAGTTGGGTTTGAAGCATTGGATCTGCATAAGATTTTGCAAGAGCCGCTTTTCATGCCGGAAACTGTTTTTATCGATGATTTGCTTTATGAACTGAAGCGTACTCAAAACCAAATGGCGATTTTGCTGGACGAATACGGTGGCGTTGTCGGTGTCGTGACTTTAGAGGACTTGTTGGAAGAAATTGTTGGCGAGATTGATGATGAATCCGATGAAGTTGAAAATCTTTATGAACGAATTGATGAAAATGAATATATGATCCAAGGTCGTATGCTGATTGATGAATTCAATGAACTTTTTGGAACAAATCTGCATATGAGCGATGTGGATACAATGGCAGGATATTTGATCACTGCGTTAGGAACGATTCCTGATGAAGGAGAAAAATTATCCTTCAACGTAGATAATGTCACTTTAATTTCTGAAGAAATGGAAGGTTCACGAGTTCTTAAAATTCGAGCAATCTTTCATCCAGAGGAAACCGACGTAGATCCAGAGGAAGAACGCCGGCATTTTCGTAAAGATTTTGAAGAAGATGAACCCCGCAGATGAAAGAAAGTTTACAGAAGACTAAATAGGTAAAATGGAGGAGCGAGCCACTTGGTCTTGCTCCTTTTATTCGGAAAAAATAGTAGGAGAAAGAAAACAGTTTTGGAAATCCCCTGCTATCCATGCTATACTATCCTAGTTGAAAAAATGCGACGCAGGAATGATAGATAAAGATCAGTGAAAAGGAATGAAAAAAATGGACAATCCTAAATTAAAAGAACAAGTCGATAGTCGCCGCACCTTTGCGATTATTTCCCACCCGGATGCGGGGAAAACGACAATTACGGAACAATTGCTTTTATTTGGCGGAGCGATTCGTCAAGCTGGAACGGTCAAAGGAAAAAAGACCGGGAATTTTGCAAAATCTGACTGGATGGAAATTGAAAAACAACGGGGGATTTCTGTAACCAGCTCGGTGATGCAATTTGATTACAATGGAAAACGCGTCAATATTCTGGATACTCCAGGACATGAGGACTTTTCAGAAGATACCTATCGTACGCTGATGGCTGTGGATAGTGCTGTGATGGTGATTGACAGCGCCAAAGGGATCGAAGCCCAAACAAAAAAATTATTTCAAGTTGTAAAAAAACGCGGAATCCCGATTTTTACTTTTATCAATAAACTGGATCGTGACGGTCGTGAACCTTTAGATTTATTGGAAGAATTAGAAGAATTGCTGAATATCGAATCCTATCCGATGAATTGGCCAATCGGTATGGGAAAAGGATTAGCCGGTCTCTATGATATCCATAATCAGCGGGTAGAATTGTACCGACCAGAAACTCCTGAAAAGCGGTTTGTTCCTCTGGATGAAGCAGGAGCGATTCCTGAAGATCATCCCTTGCAACAAAGTGGCGTTTTCCAACAGGTATTGGAAGAAGTTGAGTTGTTGAAGGAAGCAGGAGATGAATTCAATCCAGAAAAAGTTGCAACAGGAAAACAAACACCGGTTTTCTTTGGCTCTGCATTGACTAATTTTGGTGTACAAACTTTCTTGGAAACCTTCTTGCAATTTGCGCCATCTCCATACGGGCATCAAACGATGGATGGCGAAGAAATCAGTCCTTATGAAGCTGATTTTTCAGGTTTTGTTTTTAAAATCCAAGCCAATATGAATCCAGCTCACCGAGATCGGATCGCTTTTGTTCGTATTTGTTCAGGAACATTTGAACGGGGAATGGATGTCTTTTTAGAACGAACAGATAAAAAAATGAAGTTAAGCAACGTGACGCAATTTATGGCAGACACACGAGAAAATATCGAAGAAGCGGTTGCCGGTGATATCATTGGGGTTTACGATACAGGAAACTATCAAATCGGGGATACTCTCTACGAAGGCAAATTGAAGGTCGCGTATGAAGAATTACCGTCGTTTACACCGGAATTATTTATGCGGGTCTCTGCAAAAAATGTGATGAAGCAAAAATCCTTCCACAAAGGAATCTACCAACTGGTGCAAGAAGGCGCCATTCAGCTGTATAAAACTTACTTGACGGAAGAATACATCATTGGGGCAGTCGGACAATTGCAGTTTGAAGTCTTCCAATATCGGATGAAAAATGAATACAACGCTGAAGTAATCATGACACCAATGGGGCATAAAATCGCTCGCTGGATCGATCCAGCCGATTTGGATGAACGCATGAGCTCTAGCCGGAATATTCTGGCGAAGGATCGCTTTGACCAACCACTGTTCTTGTTTGAAAATCAATTTGCGGAACGCTGGTTTGCGGATAAGTATCCAAAAGTTAAGTTAAAGAGTTTGATGTAAAAAATGAAATGTCAAAATTAGTATGAGGTGTTTTAAGTGCGAAGAGGTCCTTTCCTATCTGAAAATGGTGGGAAGGGGCTTTTTTTGACGATGCAATGATTGATAGCCTTTTTAAAGGAAATAGGATATAATGATGTAAAAAAATAAGCTAAGGGAACTATAATGGAAAACGAAAAAAAAAATACCACTATCAGCATTTTGATTTTTATTAGCTTTGCGGGACTCTTTTTGATTCAAAAATTTCAACATATGGATTTGACGCTGGTGTTTATAGCTATTTTAATGGTTAATGCTTTTTATTATACAATTAGGGCGTATCAGGAAAAATCAGTTCTTCGTTTATTTTTGTTTGGAATCTCGGCATTTGTTTCAGCCTATATTCTATGGACAAGTATTTTTTAGGAGTAGGGGGCGTCAAATTTGGAAAAAACAAAGAAACAATGGATTTCAAACGGAGTTTTTATCTTTAGCTTTATATCGATTTTGGTTGTTCAAGAGTCTAAAAATATGGACCTTAGTTGGATTTTTACCGGAATTTTTTCTGTTTATTTTTTTTATCAAACATTGAAAGCTCAAAAAGAAGAATCGATGTTTCGTCTGGTTGGATTTGCCATTCTAAGTTTGTCATTTGCTTATTTAACGTTTGAAGAAAAGGTGCTTTAGAAATGGAGGGATTGGAGTGAAAAGGACGAAAATAGATAACGGTGTAATGATTTTATTTGCTTTTATCGTGGGATTGATTATAATTGTCGAGTATTTTACAGAATTAAACCTGGACACTATGTTTCCTGGGAGTTTTGCTTTATTCTTTCTTTATTTTTCAGTAAGAGCCTATCAGGAAAAACAATTTTCAAGACTAATAATATGGGGATCATTAGCAATTCTTTTTTCTTATTTAGTTGTTACTAGTTTAGCTTATAAATAAAAAAATAAATGGATGGTGAAATTTTTTATTTTTAATTTGGATAGTCTCGGGAGAAAACAAATAAAAGGGCTTTAAAAAAGAGCTTTTGGACTGAAAAGGATGAAGAGAGATAATCATCAGTTTAAGCTCTGTATTTAAAAAAGATTATGCCGTCAAAGACTTCTTATATTTTTTGATTTTTTTACTTGCCCAATTGTAATGACTTGAAGTGGCCGATACAAAATAACTACCTAAAGTGCTGCCGCCAACCCATTTGAAGGCTCCTTTAGAAAATAATTCGTCCTCTGAGAAAGTTTCTATCTGGTTCATTACCTGTGAATGGCTGTCTGTCAGTAAGTTTAGAGAATCTTCATAGGAGGTTTCCTGATGATTTTCCCAAAATACCTGATTCATTGCTCCATAAGTTTTCCAGTTATAGCCTTCTTTTAAAAACTGCATTTCTACACCTTTCTGGTTCGCAGATACCCAGTCTATAAGTAATTTATGCCACTCATACAGATGAACGAGTACATCTCGAATATTTTTGTCTCTTTTCCAGTGGGCTCCTTTTTCTTTTTCAATATCAAAACGAAATACACCGTCTACATCTTTTTCTGGAATAGAATTGATTAGTGCGAGTAATTTCTCGTATTCTTCAGTTCCTGTTTGGATTAGCTCCGCTTTTGTTTTTGGTCTTGCCATAGGTATGTCCTCCCGTTTTTATTTTTATTATAACGTAGATGGATTATACTTCTAGCAATCATCCTCATTTTGAGTGAAGTATCTATCAGGAAGAAGGGTACACCTATTTCTTCCTACTCATCCATATTAGAACCATTCTCACCAACAAAGCCAGTCCGACGGAAAGTAAGAGAGACAAAAATAAATATGCTGTGCCGTAGTAAAAAGTATTGCTGAAGATGTGTTTGCCTAATGGAGGAATAAGCAAGAAAAAGAGTATACCAAAAGCAACACTAATCAGCCAAAAACCCAATCCATTTGTTTGCCAACTTTTTGGATTAAAGGAAAGTAAAGAATTTCCTTTTTGAATTGGATTGCTGCCTTGTGTTCCGTTCGTGTTGATACGATTGTATTCGCTGGAACGAATGGTGGATTTTTCCGCAAACTTTTTTTGTCCCTCTAAACGATTCATGTTGTTCCTCTCCCAATCTAAAAAATTTAATAAATCAGTTAAAAAAACATGCTCAATGTAAAAAAACACTTCAATAAAAAAGTTCTCTATGCTAAACTTAGCATAGATTCTTCCCTAAACAGGAGCAAGGTTTCAGCGAAGAAAAGAGGGGAAACGTGCTTTTAGTCAGGCGTTTCTTCTTGTTTTCTTTAAAGGCAACTTTTTAGAGAATAGGGTATAAAAAAAGCTGATCTTTAAATCAGCTTTTAGACGAATGGACAAATTACAGACTGGCAGTTTTTTCGGTGAGCACTGGTTTTTTAATAGAAATTTCAACCAAGCCGGGCATCTCGATGACTTGAATCGAATCTTTATAATAAGAGCCGGTGGGCATTTTTTTCAAGAAATACTCCTTTACTTCATGGATTTCTGAAGAACGCAGATTACGCTTTTTGTTAATTAAAAGAATTTCATTATGTGATGGGGCAACGGTGTACACAACGGTAGTATTTCCATCGGTATAAACTTTAACTAACTCAGCATCTGTATTTTCAAGTTGGTTTTTGACCATGCGAGAATGGCTGTTGGTTACATTGATTAATTTCATTTTTTTCACCCCTCGTAGTGTACCTTTGATTAAGTCTATTATATATTTTTTTTTGAGAAATTGGAAAGGGATAATCCTTATTCTGAAAAAAAACATCAAAAAAACAGTAGAATAGTTTCCTATTTATACATCCTTCTATTTTAAGTAAAAAAAGGCAAGCACTTGATGAAAAGTGGCTTGCCTTTTTACTTATTCTTTTGTTTCTGGTTCCGTAGTTTTTTCTTTAGGAACGTTTTTAGCAACTACTTCGATTTTGCCATCCTTGGTCAATTTTGCTTTTAAGTTTTTGATTTTTGGATGATCCAAATAGTATTCCGCTACACCATCTTCGATTTGTTCTTGAATCGTTCGGCGAAGAGGGCGGGCACCCATTGCTGGATTGTAACCTAAGTCAACTAATTTTTCTTGAACAGTTTTTGGTACATCAATATGGATTCCTTGAGCACTCAACATTTTGTTTACATCGTTAAGCATCAAATTGACAATCGTCAACAAGTCTTCTTTTGAAAGTGTCTTGAATTCCACGATGCCATCGAAACGGTTCAAGAATTCTGGTGTGAAGTAATTATTTAATTGTCCTAAAACGGATCGAGTAATTCCTTCACGGGCTGCTCCGAAGCCAACATTGGCTTCCACTTTTCCGGTACCGGCATTACTTGTCATAATAATCAAGGTATCTTTAAAGCTGACAGTGCGACCTTGTGCATCCGTCAAACGACCGTCATCCAAAATTTGCAGGAACATATGCAATACATCTGGGTGAGCTTTTTCGATTTCATCTAATAAAATCAAACTGTAAGGATTACGACGAACTTTTTCGGTCAATTGTCCAGCTTCTTCATAACCAACATAGCCAGGAGGAGAACCAATCAATTTAGAAACACTGTGTTTTTCCATATATTCAGACATATCGAAACGAATCATGGATTCTTCTGAGCCGAATAATTCATATGCCAATTGTTTGGCCAATTCTGTTTTTCCGACGCCAGTCGGTCCGACAAATAAGAAGGAACCGATTGGTCGAGTTTGTTTCCCAAGTCCTACACGATTTCGACGAATGGCTTTTGCCACACGATCGATCGCATCTTCTTGTCCAATGACATGAGCTTTTAGGTCAGTAGCCAAATTTTTCAATTGTGTTTGTTCTTTTTCTTTCAGCTCACCGACTGGAATACCCGTTCGAGCTTCTACTATTTGTTCCATGTCTTTTTCGGTGATGACTGGTATTTCTTCGTCACTGATTTGTTTTTCTTTCATTTTTTGAAGTTTGTTGATTTGGTCGCGATAATACGCGGCTTTTTCAAAATCTTCTTCTTGTGAGGCTTGTTGTTTTTGGGTTTGGGCATCGGCTAATTTCTTTTCGATAACTTTTGGATCGATCATTTGAATCGTCAAATTCTTTTTCGAGCCGGTTTCATCCAACAAGTCAATGGCCTTATCCGGCAAGAAACGATCTTGAACATACCGATTAGATAAAACAGCAGCAGCTTCGATTGCTTCATCCGTATATTTAACATGGTGATAGTCTTCATAACGAGGTTGCAATCCTTTTAAGATTGTGATGGTTTCTTCTACAGAAGGTTCCTCCACACGAACGGGTTGAAGCCGACGTTCTAGGGCTGCATCTTTTTCAATAATTCGATATTCGTTTAACGTTGTAGCACCTACCATTTGCAATTCGCCACGAGCTAAAGCAGGTTTTAAAATATTTCCTGCATCCATATTTCCGTCGCCGGCAGAACCAGCACCAACGATTTCGTGTACTTCATCAATAAATAGGATAACATTTTTTGCCTGTTTGACTTCTTCAATCAATTTTTGAACCCGTTCTTCAAATTGCCCACGGATACCTGTTCCTTGAACAAGTGAGGCGACATCTAAACGAATCACTTCTTTGTCCATTAATTTTTGTGGGACATCACCATTGACAATCTTTTGAGCGAAACCTTCAACAACTGCCGTTTTACCGACACCGGGTTCGCCAATCAAAACGGGATTGTTTTTGGTTCTGCGGTTAAGGATCTCAATCACTCGTTGAATTTCTTCATCCCGTCCAACGACTGGATCAATGTCTCCTTGACGAGCTTGTTCTGTAATGTTGATTCCATATTCTCCCAGCAGTCCATTGGCTTGCCGATTTCCTTGTGGAGGTTGTCCACCGTTAAAGTTATTGCCACCGCCGAATTGAGTGGGGGGTGTTTGTTCGGGAGCACCGTTTTGTTGCATTTGCCGAGACATTTGTCGGAACAAATCATCAAGACTGCCAAACCCGAATGGATCTTGTTGCATCATATTTTGTTGGCTTCCTTTTTGATTTTTTAATTTTTGATAACAGCTTTGACAATAATCAAGCTGTTTTCTCTGACCATTTACATTTGCGTATAAATGGATCGTTGCTTCATTTTTGCCGCAATTTTGACAAAGCATAGAATAGTCACGACCTTTCATACCGTTTTTACTACGAATTAATTTTAACGCGAATCCTGCGTTTCGTAAAAAGATAAACTCAATAGAAGATCAAAAAATGGAAATACTTTCACTGACCATCTTTGACCTTTGATTTTTATTATACCAAGTTTTGCTTAAGATGCAACTATTTGCTCTTTGACAATTGTCGAAAAATGAAAAACAAGTATACTATATAAATAGTGACAGGTGAGGAGGTGCGTCAATGGTTGAAAATCCATATGAAGGCCAGTTGCAGCAGCTTCGCAGCGGCGACCTTTCAGAAATTATCGTTGAGCAAGCAGAATTTTTAATTTTTCGAGAAGCATGGTTAAAATGCGAAGACCGTACCGCTTTTGTCGGGGAAGCCGGCTTAAATGGCAGGATTATTTACCGTTATCAGAAAAATCAAGGCTAGACCAATGAATAAACAATGTAAATTGGTAGAAAACGGTTGTAAGATTGGCAAAAAAATGGTAATCTTTACAATTGAAAGGGAATTTTTTAGATGTCTTTTTTTACGTTGTAGAAAGCAGAAAAAACCCTAACAAAAAACTTTGTTTAATAAAGGAGATCAATCAATTATGGAAAAGAAAGACTTTCATGTAGTAGCAGAAACTGGAATCCACGCACGTCCAGCTACCTTATTAGTTCAAACAGCTAGCAAATTCAACTCTGATATCAACCTTGAATACAAAGGCAAATCAGTGAACCTAAAATCAATCATGGGCGTTATGTCTTTAGGCGTTGGCCAAGGATCAGACGTTACCATCACTGCTGAAGGTGCTGACGAAGCTGACGCAATGGCAGCAATCGTTGACACAATGAAGAAAGAAGGATTATCTGAATAATGGTTGAAATGCTAAAAGGGATCGCCGCAAGTGACGGAGTTGCCGTTGCAAAAGCTTACCTGCTAGTTCAACCGGATTTATCCTTCAATAAAGTTTCAGTAGAAGATACTGACGCTGAGGAAAAACGATTAGACGACGCTTTGGCAAAGTCTACCGATGAATTGACTCAAATTCGGGAAAAAGCAGCGCAAAGTCTCGGTGAAGAAGAAGCGCAAGTATTTGATGCCCATTTGATGGTTCTTAGTGATCCAGAAATGGTTGGTCAAATCAAGCAAAACGTGAAAGATAACAAAGTCAATGCTGAATCAGCATTGAAAGATGTTACCGACATGTATATCGGTATGTTCGAAGCGATGGATGACAATGCTTACATGCAAGAACGCGCAGCAGATATTCGTGACGTTGCAAAACGGATCTTGGCGAATTTGTTAGGAGTTTCTCTACCAAATCCTTCAATGATCAACGAACAAGTTGTTGTCGTGGCGCATGACTTGACTCCAAGTGATACGGCACAATTAGACCGTAACTTTGTTAAAGCATTCGTAACGGATATCGGCGGACGTACTTCGCACTCTGCGATTATGGCTCGTTCTTTAGAAATTCCTGCAATCGTGGGAACAAAAGAAATTACTGCCAAAGTCAAAGCTGGCGATATTTTAGCTGTGAATGGGATCGAAGGGGACGTTATCATTGACCCTACTGAAGATCAAAAAGCAGAATTTATTAAAATTGGTGAAGACTATGCTGCTCAAAAAGCAGAATGGGAAAAACTAAAAAATTCAAAAACAGTCACTGCTGATGGCAAACATTTTGAATTAGCTGCTAATATTGGTACGCCAAAAGATTTAGAAGGCGTACGTAATAACGGCGCAGAAGCAATCGGTTTGTATCGTACAGAATTCTTATACATGGATTCTGCTGATTTTCCTACTGAAGACGACCAATACAAAGCGTATAAAGCTGTATTGGAAGGCATGGGAGACAAACCTGTTGTTGTTCGTACGATGGATATCGGTGGGGATAAGGAGCTTCCTTATCTGCAATTGCCTCATGAAATGAATCCATTCTTGGGTTATCGTGCGTTGCGTATCAGTTTATCCGACTTAGGAGACGATATGTTCCGTACACAAATGCGTGCGTTGTTGCGTGCTTCTGCGCACGGCAATTTACGGATTATGTTCCCAATGGTGGCAACATTGAAAGAGTTCCGCGCTGCGAAAAAAATCTACAATGAAGAACGTCAAAAATTGATTAGCGAAGGTGTAACTGTTTCGGATACGATCCAAGTTGGGATTATGATCGAAATTCCTGCGGCTGCTGTTTTAGCAGATAAATTCGCAAAAGAAGTTGATTTCTTCAGTATTGGAACCAATGATTTGATTCAATACACAATGGCGGCTGACCGGATGAACGAACGCGTTTCGTACCTATACCAACCTTATAATCCTTCAATTTTACGTTTAATCAAAAATGTAATTGATGCAGCACATGCAGAAGGTAAATGGGCTGGAATGTGTGGCGAAATGGCAGGAGATCAAACAGCGGTACCATTGTTAGTAGGAATGGGCTTAGATGAATTTTCAATGAGTGCGACTTCAGTCTTGAAGACTCGTAGCTTGATGAAACGTTTGACAACTACTGATATGCAAGAGCTTGCTGATCGTGCGTTGAAAGAATGTGACACACTTGAAGAAGTTGTTGCTTTAGTTGAACAATACGTAAAATAGATTTTTCAAAAAGAGGAAGAGCACTTTGTAAATTCGCAAAGTTGCTCTTCTTTTTGTTTTTTTAAAGGGCACCCAATCTATCAAATTTGTAAGGTGTTTTCCAGCAAATCTAGGTCTATAGTTGGAGATACATTTGCCCTTGCTGTGCTATAATGTTTGTAACGCCAGATGGAAAAGCTTGTTTTTACCGTTTTCAGTATTTCAATGAAATGCTGGTATGACATGACGACTGGTTGAAATTTTGAAAAAAATGTCAATCGGAAAAAGAACAAGGATGTCAATTCCACTTATTTCAAGAATCCTAGTGGAATGATATACGGTGTGAAAATCGGAAGAAATTTTGAAAAAAATTTCAACCAGAAAAAGAACAAGGATGTCAGTTCCACTTATTTCAAGAATCCTAGTGGAATGATATACGGCGTGAAAATCGGAAGAAATTTTGAAAAAAATTTCAACCAGAAAAAGAACAAGGAGGATATTCTCTTTGAAGGTATTACTTTATTTCGAAGGAGAAAAGATGCTTGAAAAATCAGGGATTGGTCGAGCATTATCCCACCAAAAGCGAGCATTAAGTGAGGTTGGGGTGGAATATACCTGTGACCCTCATGATGAAGATTATGATATTTTGCACATCAACACATACGGTGTCAATAGTTATAATATGGTAAGCAAAGCTCGTCGTGCAGGTAAAAAAGTTATTTACCATGCCCATTCAACCGAAGAGGATTTTCGAAACTCTTTCATCGGTTCCAATCAAGTATCACCTATTTATAAAAAATATTTAGTCAGCTTATATTCAAAAGCCGATCAATTGATTACACCAACACCCTATTCCAAAGAATTACTGGAAGGATACGGGTTGACCGTGCCAATTGCTGCGATTTCAAACGGTATTGATTTAGAAAAATATGCACCTGATCCAGAGAAAGAACAAAAATTCCGCGAATATTTTCATTTATCACCAGAGCAAAAAGTTATTATTTCAGTGGGCTTGTTCTTTGAGCGAAAAGGAATCGTTGATTTTGTCGAGTTAGCCAAACAATTTCCTGAGTACCTTTTCATCTGGTTTGGTCATGTGCCAATGTACACGATTCCGAAAAATATTCGAAATATCGTAAAGGAAGATCATCCTGATAACGTTCTTTTCCCTGGTTATATTCAGGGAGAGATTATCCAAGGCGCATATTCTGGTGCAGATCTCTTTTTCTTTCCTTCCTATGAAGAAACGGAAGGTATCGTGGTTTTAGAAGCACTGGCAAGTAAGCAGAAGGTTTTAGTTCGGGATATTCCCGTCTACAAAGGCTGGCTGCAAAATGAACAAAACTGTTACATGGCAAAAGATAATCAGGAATTTGCTAATCGAATTGAAGAAATCGTTGAACAGAAAGTACCGGATCTTTCTTTGGCAGGGTATGAAACAGCTAAAGGTAAGAGTATTCGAAAAATCGGTGAGGAATTGAAAGCTGTTTATGAACAGGTTTTGGAAAATGAAACTGTTATGTAGTTTGGAGGAAGTAAAGTGAAAATTGGATTTTTTACGGATACCTATTTTCCGCAGGTCAGTGGTGTTGCGACATCGATCAAAACATTGAAGGATGAACTGGAGCATAAAGGGCATGAAGTATATATTTTTACAACAACTGACCCGAATGCGAAGGAAATGGAAGAAGATATTATCCGAATGCCAAGTGTACCGTTTGTTTCGTTCAAGGATCGACGAATCGTTGTTCGTGGCATGTGGTATGCCTATCTTATCGCTAAGGAATTAGAACTGGACTTGATTCATACCCACACAGAATTTGGTGCAGGAATGTTGGGAAAAATGGTTGGAAAAAAATTGAAGATTCCTGTGATCCATACCTACCACACCATGTACGAAGATTATTTGCATTATGTAGCAAAAGGCAAAGTATTGCGCCCTTCCCATGTAAAATATTTCTCTCGGATTTTTGCCAACCACACAACAGGTGTCGTCTGCCCAAGTGAACGGGTGATTGATACGTTGCGTTCATATGGTGTGACCTCGCCAATGCGGGTGATTCCCACCGGCATTGAAATTGAAAAATTTGAACGTCCTGATATTACGGAAGACATGCGGAAAACTGTCCGAGAACATTTGGGAATTGCTCAAGACCAACTGATGATTTTATCTTTAAGCCGAATTTCTTATGAAAAAAATATTCAAGCTATTATTCATGGCTTTCCAGAAGTCATTCGTCAGTTACCGCAAGCCCGTTTAGTTGTAGTTGGGAAAGGTCCTTATTTAGAAAAATTACGGGAATTGGTTGAAACATTGGGATTAAGTGAAGTGGTTCAATTTACCGGAGAAGTACCGAATGAAGAAACTGCCTTGTTTTATCATGCGGCAGATTACTTTGTCAGCACATCTACGTCGGAAACACAAGGTCTGACCTATACAGAGGCGATGGCAGCGGGAACGCCTCTTGTCGTGGAAGGTAACGATTATTTGAACAATCTGATCGATGATCCTTCGCTGGGTATGACCTTTGTTTCAGAGGAAGACTTTGCGGATTCTTTGATCGATTATATCAATCAAAAAATTCCCGGCAACGATCAAGTGCTGGAAACAAAACTTTACGAAATTTCGGCTACTCATTTTGGTGAATCGATGCTTGATTTTTATAACGACATGATTGCCTATTATCATTCCCGTGAATTGGAGAAGGAAACGGAGCCTTCAATCCAAAAAATCAAGGTTAAACTTCGTGCTTTTAGAAAGTCATCGATGTAAACATTCTGCGACACATCTTCACACTTTTAGCGTATACTAAGAGTGTGAATTTTTTTGATTGGAGGAATGGATATGAAGATTGGTTTTATTGGAACGGGCGTCATGGGGCATGCGATCGTTGAACATTTGCTGGCAGCCGGCCATGAATTAGCAGTATTTAATCGAACAAAAAGCAAGACGGATGATTTGGTTGCAAAAGGTGCAGTATGGAAAGATACACCGAAAGAAATTGCAGCAGCAAGCGACTTTGTTTTTTCCATGGTAGGTTATCCAAAAGATGTGGAAGAAATTTATTATGGTGAAAAAGGTATTTTTCAAACAGATGTTGCGGGAAAAGTTCTGGTGGATCTTACTACCAGCACTCCGACTTTAGCAGAAAGAATTGCAAAGACCGCAATTGAAAACGGAGCAGAAAGCTTGGATGCGCCAGTTTCGGGTGGAGATCTGGGCGCTAAAAATGCGACGTTGACAATTATGGTAGGGGGTAGCTCGGAAACGTTTGAAAAAGTATTGCCTCTTTTTGAAGTAATCGGAAAAACCTATAGTCTGCATGGAGGTCCCGGTAAAGGACAGCACACTAAAATGGCAAATCAAATCATGATTGCCGGTACTATGACAGGAATGACAGAAATGTTGGTTTATGCGAAAAATGCCGGTCTGGATTTACCTAAAGTCATCGATACTTTAGCCGGCGGCAGTGCAGCCAATTGGTCTATGAGCAATTATGGTCCTCGCATTTTAAAAGCAGATTATTCTCCCGGATTTTTTGTTAAACATTTTATCAAAGATTTAAAAATTGCATTGGATGAGGCGAAGAAAATGAAGTTGGAACTGCCAAGTACCAAATTGGCAACGAAACTCTATGAAGAGCTTGCAGACAAGGGCTTTGAAAATGACGGAACCCAAGCGCTGATTAAACTATGGTGGAACGATTAGAAAATTTAAAAAAATCATGTTTTTTTTCCAAAAAACAATGCAAGCATAGGTCTGTTTTGATACAATGTAACAGAAATGGAGAAAGGGAGGCTTTCGGATGAAAAGTTCACAATTAGTTGCCATCATCAAACGCCTTGAAGCGATGACAGAAGCAACCGACAATGAGGTACAAGTGCGCCGTTTTGAAAAAGAAGGCGTTGAGAAGTGTACAGTGACATACGATAAAGCAACAGAAACCTTTGAATTGACTGAGGCAGATACACATCAAAGCTATCAATTTGATAACATTGATATCGTTGCAATGGAGATTTACGACCTGATTCAATAGTGTCACCAATCTGCATTTATTCAACTAGAAAAACCGAGATTTTCAGAATCCAACAGATACCTGTTTGGCGCTGAAAATGTCGGTTTTTTTTATTCATTAATTAGGATCGCTTGGTTGTGAGGTTCGATAAAGCGGCGATAATAGCTGATCAAAATATCGGTGGGATCGACTTCGGATTTTTCTAATTGTTTCTTCTCTTTAGTAATTGGCGGAAACGTTGGTGGTTCAGTTGCAATGATTGCTTGATCGATTCGACCATAAGAGATTTGATAATATTTTCTTTTTTCCGCAGCAATCGGCAAGGAAAATTCAATTTGTGGTTGCTTTAAAAATTGATTTCTCCGTAGCAAAGAGTCATAAAAACGTTGGCTCTGATTGGCTTCCTCCTGCAATCGTTGCGCCTGTTCAAAATTCAGATGTTCACTGGCATGCAGCATCCGCTGGTGAAGCAGATGAAAGTAACTCGTTGGTTCGCCAGTAAAAAAATGTTTCACCTCTGTTAGCCGTTCGCTCAATGGAGTGTCAGTGATTTGAGGAATTTGTTTTTCTACCGCCAAACGAGTGAGGGGATTAGTTTTTGGCAACAGAAAAGTATCGTTCAAGCTGACGAGGATATCCGGCAGATGTTTGTATTGGCGGAATGGTCCCAAAAAATTCGGCTGATACTCTGTTGAAAGAAGGATCTCATGACCGACAATTCCAACATAAAGATAATTTTGATAAAAGTTCATTTGGCGATTATAGAGAGGATGGTATTGTTGGATGTATCGACATTCCAATAACAGTGCATCAAGCTCAGTCGCTACATCAATCGTTTCAAAAGAAGCAATATTATAAATCATCCGCAAAACCTTATTGGAATGATTTGGGTTGTGTCGAAAATAGGACTGTACCCGTTTTTTTAGATTTTTTGCTTTTCCAACATAAATGATTCCGCCGTGCTGATCTTTCATCAAATAAATTCCCGGCGTTGTCGGCAATGCCGCTGCTTGTTGTTTTAGATTTTTCATAGGAAGAAGATAACAGAAAAAAGGAAAAAGAACAAGGAAAGCTCCGTCTTTTTTTTACGAATAATGTTTTGAATATCAAACTAATTTTCTAGGAAACGATTGAGGAAACAAAAATTTTTTCAATTAAAAATCCATGATTATTCTTGAAAATTAATGTGATATTGCAAAAAATTCTAAAAAGGACTTGCAATTTGTAAAAACATATAATATATTTTGATAGTCAAATGATTTGATAATCAAAGTATTTTGGATGGTGAAACCGTGGAACCTAATTTAGAAACAGTCAACGATTATTTAGTAAGTGTCTTCAATGATATTCTTACGATCGAAGAATCAGAATTACAAAAATCACAATTTAATGATTTATCCATTACGGAGATGCACACGATCGAAGCAATTGGAATGTATAAGAAGAAAACGACCTCGGAAGTAGCCAAGGAATTATCCATTACTGTGGGAACGCTGACGACAGCAATTAATCGTTTGGTAAAAAAAGGATACGTTGATCGGATTCGCAGTGAAGATGATCGCCGAGTGGTAAAGCTGGGACTAACGAAAAAAGGAAAGCTGCTTTTTCGGGTTCATCAGTATTTTCATCGACAAATGATCAAAGGAGTATTGCAGGATATGAGTAGTGAGGAAGAAGCAGCACTTTTAAAAGCGCTAAAAAATCTGCATGATTTCTTGCAGGAATACAAATGAGCGAGGTAAAGAAGTGTTACGGAAAAATTACTGCCACCGCAAGCTATGTTCCAGAAAAAATCATTTCCAACCAGCAGCTTTCAGAAATCATGGATACATCGGATGAATGGATTTTTTCCCGAACTGGTATCAAAGAGCGACATGTAGTCACTACAGAAAATACGTCAGATCTTTGTACCGAGGTAGCAAAAAGAATTTTAAGAAAAGCCGATTGCTTGCCGGAAGAGCTTGATTTTATTTTAGTTGCTACCATGACTCCAGATTTTGCTACACCATCTGTTGCCTGTCAGGTTCAAGGAAATATTCAAGCCGTCAATGCCTTTGCTTTTGATATCAGTGCCGCTTGTTCTGGTTTCGTTTATGCGATGGCAATGGCAGAAAAATTGATTCGCACCGGTGGAAAAAAAGGACTGGTAATCGGGGGCGAGGTTTTATCAAAAGTTTTAGATTGGCAGGATCGATCAACAGCGGTGCTATTTGGTGACGCTGCTGCCGGAATCTTATTGGAAGCAACAGAGCAACCAAGGATTTTGCAGGAAAAATTACAAGCAGATGGTCAAAAAGCCGATTGCCTGACTTCAGGTTTTGTAGCTAACGAAAGTCCTTATTCAGAAAAAAAAGCTTCTTCGCCTTATCTTACAATGATTGGCAGAGAAATCTTTGATTTTGCAACTCGGACCGTTGTGGCACAAATTGCAGACGTGATTGGAGAAAGAGAGATTGATTATTTCTTGCTCCATCAAGCGAATGCCCGAATTTTAGACAAGGTTGCCAGAAAACTAAAACAACCTCGTGAAAAATTTTTGCAAAATATGGAAAAATACGGCAACACTTCAGCAGCAAGTATTCCTTTATTGTTGGATGAAGCTGTGACAAATGGCACTTTGATTATAGGTAGTAAACAAACAGTGGTGTTTTCAGGTTTTGGTGGCGGTCTGACATACGGAGCCATCCTTCTAAAGCTTTAGAGACCTGTTTACAATAAAAATGACGAATAATTAATTATTGGAGGAACTATACACATGATATTTGAAAAAATTCAAGAAATCGTAGCAGAAGAACTAGGGAAAGAAACAGCAGAAATCAAATTGAACACCAACATCCAAGAAGATTTAGAAGCAGACAGCTTGGATTTGTTCCAAATCATCAACGAAATCGAAGATGAATTTGATGTAAAAATTGAAACAGAAGAAGGCATCACAACCGTAGAAGATTTAGTGAAATACGTAGAGAAACAACAAGCGTAAGGTGAGACTGGCTAGGCCCATAGCCTAGCTTTTCTTATAATGGGAAGAAGTCTTTCTTCCTATTATAAGGAAATCAGTTCGTTGATTTTCGTAAAGGTAGCTAAAGGAGAAGAATATGCAAACAGCTTTTTTATTTAGTGGGCAAGGAGCACAATATCCAGGGATGGGTAAAGAGCTTTATCAACAAGAAAAAATCGTTCGGCAGACTTTCTCACAAGCGAGTGAGGTTTTAGGCTATGACATGGCTGAATTATGTTTTGAAAGTGATCGAATCCACCAGACAGAATACACACAGCCGGCCATTTTGACGGTTAGCATTGCTTTTTGGCGGATCTTAAATGAAAAAGGATTCCAAGCAGATGCTGTAGCCGGTTTGAGTCTTGGAGAATATTCCGCTCTAGTTGCCAGTGGCGCACTGGATTTCGAAATAGCGGTTGACCTTGTCGCAAAACGAGGCAAGTTCATGACAAAAGCGGCACCTAAAGGAACAGGAAAAATGGTGGCAGTTTTGAATACGCCAATTGAAACGATTGAGGCAAGTTGCCAACAAGCAGCAAATGTAGGAATTGTTGTACCGGCAAACTATAATACACCGCAGCAAATTGTTATCGGTGGAGAAGTAGAAGCTGTTGACGCTGCTGTAAATTTTCTAAAAGAAGTCGGAGTTAAGCGGATGATTCCGTTAAACGTCAGTGGTCCATTTCATACCCCCTTGCTGAAGCCGGCAGCTGATGAGTTAAAAAAAGAGCTGGAAAGAATTCGTTTTTCTGCGATGCAGATTCCAGTAATTAGTAACACAACGGCAAAAGTGATGAAACAAGAAGAAATTAAGTCGTTGTTGGAACAGCAGGTTATGTCATCTGTTCGTTTTTATGAAAGTATTGAGACATTGAAGCAAATAGGAATTACCCAAACAGTAGAAATCGGTCCGGGAAAAGTACTGACTGGATTTATTAAAAAAATCGATCCTTCGATCAATCTATTGCGAGTTGAGGATAGTGAAACCTTGGCAGCGACGATTGCGCAGTTGGACTAGGAGGAAGTAATGGATATACAGGGAAAAAATATATTTGTGACCGGTAGTACCCGCGGCATTGGCTTAGGTATTGCGAAAGCTTTCGCACAAGCAGGTGGGAACATTATTTTAAATGGACGGGGAGATATTTCATCCGAGTTGATTCAAGAAATCGAAGCGTACGGCGTTCGTTGTATTGGTGTATCGGGAGACATTGCTGATTTTGATACTGCCGGTGAAATGATCGACAATGCGATTGAAGCGCTAGGACCGATCCATATCTTGATCAATAACGCTGGTATCACTAATGATAAGCTAGTGATGCGTATGACAGCAGAGGATTTTGAAAAGGTCATCCGTATCAATCTGACGGGGACCTTCAATATGACGCAACATGTCATCAAAAAGATGATGAAGCAACGAGAAGGAAGAATCATTAATATGGCTTCTGTTTCGGGCTTGATTGGAAATCTAGGGCAGGCAAATTATGCGGCAAGCAAAGCCGGCGTCGTTGGATTTACCAAATCAGTTGCCAGAGAGGCGGCAGCTAGAGGGATTACCTGCAACGCGATAGCTCCCGGGTTCATTGCTACGGATATGACAGAGGTTCTTTCTGCTAAAGTAAAAGAGCAGGTTGCAGAAAATATTCCGCTACAAAAATTCGGCGGTGTCGAGGATGTGGCAAACACGGCACTTTTCTTAGCCCGAAGCCCATATATTACCGGACAGGTCATCAATGTTGATGGCGGACTAGTCATGCACGGTTAACAGGAGGAGAAACGAATGAATCGAGTAGTAATCACAGGATATGGTGTTGCTTCACCTATCGGCAACGATCCAGAGACCTTTTTAACAAGTCTAAAAGAAGGAAAAAACGGTATTGGGGAAATCACCCACTTTGATGCAACAGATACGGGTATTCGCTTAGCAGCAGAAGTGAAGGAATTTCCTTTTGATAAATATTTTATAAAAAAAGATGCAAAACGAATGGATATGTTTTCCGTATACGGTGTGTATGCAGCTTTAGAAGCAATGACAATGGCAGATTTCACCAAAGAAGATGTTGATGCGGATCGTTTTGGTGTCATTGTAGGATCGGGAATCGGTGGTTTACAAACGATCCAAGATCAAGTGATTCGAATGTCTGAAAAAGGCTCACAACGAGTATCACCAATGTTTGTTCCTATGTCAATCGTCAATATGGTGGCTGGAAACATCGCTTTGCGAGTGGGGGCAAAAGGAATTTGTACGAGCATCGTAACCGCTTGTGCTTCAGGAACTCATTCGATTGGTGAAGCTTTCCGCAACATTAAACATGGCTATGCGGATGTCATACTGGCTGGAGGAGCAGAAGCATCCATCAATCAAATCGGTATTGCCGGTTTTGCTTCTTTGACAGCTTTGACAAAAGAAACGGATCCTTCAAAGGCCTCAGTTCCTTTTGATACGAATCGCAGCGGTTTTGTCATGGGGGAAGGTGCAGGAGTCATGGTGTTAGAATCTTACGAGCATGCCAAACAACGAGGAGCCAACATACTAGCCGAGATTGTTGGGTATGGAGCAAATTGTGATGCGTATCATATGACAGCGCCAAATCCTGATGGTTCGGGAGCAGGTAAAGCGATTCAGTTGGCAATGGCAGAAGCAGGAATCACCGGAGCAGATGTTGACTATGTAAATGCACACGGAACAAGCACACCGGCAAATGATGTTGCTGAAGCAAAAGCGATTCAATATGGACTAGGTGAAACCTACCGTCAAACCTATGTCAGCAGTACAAAATCGATGACCGGTCATTTGTTGGGAGCCGCTGGAGGAATTGAAGCTATTGCTAGTCTGCTTGCTTTGGAGCATCAATTTATTCCACCAACAATCAATGTTTCTCAACAAGATCCCGAAATTGATTTAAACGTTGTAAAAAATCAAAGTCAACCGGCAGATGTGACCTATGCTTTAAGTAATTCGTTAGGTTTTGGTGGTCATAATGCAGTTATTTGTTTGAAACGTTGGGAGGCTGACGAATGAATATTCAAGAAATCAAAGGGTTATTAGATCAGTTCGATCAATCCTCTTTAACAGAATTTGATTTAAAAGAAGGCAATTTTGAACTTTATTTTAATAAAAATACGTCATCTGGAAAAGAACGACTCTATGCAACGCCAGCTGCGGAAACACCAGCAATTGGAGGCACACAACTTCAAACAACATCTACTCATGAAGAAACTACCGAAACAATTGTGACCGAAGAGGCAAAAGCTGAGGGAACATCAATCGTGTCACCGTTAGTAGGTGTGGTCTATCTGCAACCAACACCAGAAAAACCGGCATTTAAAAAACTGGGTGATCAGGTGAAAAAAGGCGAAGTTCTATGCATTATCGAAGCCATGAAAGTAATGAATGAAATTACCAGTGAAGTATCTGGAGAAATTACCGCGATACTCGTTGAGAATGAACAGACAGTGGAATACAATCAACCGTTGTTTGTGGTGAAAGAAGGCTAAAAAATGTCATTAATGACTGTAGAAGAAATCAAAAAAATCATTCCCCATCGTTATCCGTTTCTATTGCTGGATCGCGTAGAGGAAATGGAAATTGGCAAAAAAATCATCGCAAAGAAGAATGTATCCGTCAATGAACCTTTCTTTCAAGGACACTTTCCTCACGAACCGGTAATGCCGGGCGTACTGATTCTAGAAGCAATGGCGCAAGCTGGCGCAGTTGCGTTGCTTTCTCTTGAAGAATTTCAAGGGAAAACTGCTTATTTCGGTGGAATTGATAAAGCAAAATTTAGAAAAAAAGTAACGCCAGGAGATACCCTGATGTTGGAAGTAGAATTATTGAAAGTGAAATCTTCTGCTGGAATCGGCAAAGGGATCGCATATGTTGATGGAAAAAAAGTTGCTGAGGCGGAACTGACGTTTATGATTGGATAGGTGAGTTATGTTTTCAAAAGTATTGATTGCAAATCGTGGAGAAATCGCTGTACGAATCATTCGCGCCTGTCGTGAACTAGGAATTGCCACTGTTGCGGTTTATTCAGAAGCAGACCGGGAAGCTCTGCATACGGAAATGGCAGATGAGGCGATTTGTATCGGACCGGCAAAAGCAGCAGATTCTTATTTAAACGTGCAGCAGATTCTAAGTGCTGCAGTGGTGACAAAGGCAGAAGCCATTCATCCGGGGTTTGGTTTTTTATCAGAAAATAGCCGCTTTGCTGCCATGTGCGAAGAAATCAATGTTACGTTTATCGGTCCTAAAAGTGAAACGATTGAAGCAATGGGCAATAAAATCAATGCCCGTCAATTAATGATCCAAGCAGAAGTTCCCGTCATTCCTGGTAGCGATGGAGAAGTGGTTGATGTTGAAGAAGCATTAGCCGTAGCCGAACGCATCGGGTATCCTGTGATGCTGAAAGCTGCAGCTGGCGGTGGCGGAAAAGGGATTCGAAAAGTTGCTTCAAAAGATGAACTGCCACAGCATTTTTCTTCTGCCCAGCAGGAAGCAAAAGCAGCCTTTGGAAATGACGCCATGTATTTGGAAAAAATCGTTTATCCTGCTCGTCATATTGAAGTACAAATTTTAGGTGACGCATTTGGTCATATTATCCATCTGGGAGAAAGAGACTGTTCTTTACAGCGAAACAACCAAAAAGTGATGGAAGAATCTCCATCGGTGGTGATTTCAGAAGAAAAACGCCAAGAACTTGGTGAAGCTGCCCTGCGAGCGGCAAGAGCAGTCGGTTACCAAAATGCTGGTACAATTGAATTTTTAATGGATCAAGCTGGCTCGTTTTATTTTATGGAAATGAATACCCGAATTCAAGTGGAACATCCAATCACTGAGATGGTCACTGGAATTGATCTTGTAAAAAAACAAATTCAGATTGCAGCAAATGAACCTTTGGATATTCAGCAAACGGACATTAAGTTGAAGGGACATGCAATTGAATGTCGAATCAATGCAGAAAATCCTGCCTTTCATTTTGCTCCTTCGCCAGGGAAGATCACCAATCTTTTCTTACCCAGTGGTGGATTAGGTGTGCGGGTGGATAGCGGTATGTACTCTGGGTACACGATTCCTCCTTATTATGATTCCATGATTGCAAAAGTAATCGTTCATGGAGATACCCGTTTTGAAGCATTGATGAAAATGCAACGTGCACTAGGAGAGCTAGTGACAGATGGTGTATTGACAAATTCAGAATTTCAAATGGATTTGATTAGTCATCCACAAGTTGTTGCTGGAGATTACGACACCGCCTTTTTACAAGAAATCTTTTTACCGAATTGGGAACAATAGGAGGGTGAAACATGGCCTTATTCAAAAAGAAAAATTACATTCGCATCAATCCAAATCGGGATGCGACGCCAGCAAATACTCCTTTCGTTCCAGATAACATGTGGGCGAAATGTCCAAGTTGCAAACACACGCTTTATACGAAAGAAATGGGAGCAGAAAAGGTCTGCCCCCATTGTGGTTACAACTTTCGAATCAGTGCTTGGGAAAGAATCGCTCTTACTATCGATGAAAAAAGTTTTGAAGAATGGGATAATGATTGTCGGACGAGCGACCCGCTTGATTTTCCCGGCTATCTGGAAAAGATTCGCATAACACAAGAAAAAACGGGACTGAGTGAAGCCGTATTGACGGGAAACGCTACAATCAATGGCGTCCCTTTGGCAATCGGTGTCATGGATTCTCATTTCATCATGGGAAGCATGGGCACGGTTGTAGGAGAAAAAATCACCCGCTTGTTTGAACGGGCTACAATCAAAGGATTGCCAGTAGTGATTTTTACCGCTTCCGGAGGCGCCCGAATGCAAGAAGGAATTTTTTCTTTGATGCAGATGGCAAAAATTTCTGCGGCAGTCAAGCGACATAGTGAAGCAGGATTGTTTTATTTGACGGTTTTAACTGATCCAACTACCGGCGGCGTCACGGCAAGTTTTGCAATGGAAGGGGACATTATTTTAGCAGAGCCCCAAAGCCTGATTGGGTTTGCCGGACGGCGAGTGATTGAAGAAACTATCAAGCAGGAGTTGCCAGAGGACTTTCAAAAGGCGGAATTTTTGAAAAAACACGGCTTCGTTGACCAAATTGTTCCAAGAAAAGAAATGAAGGAACGTATTTATCAATTATTGACACTTCATACGATGGAAGGGTGGTCGCTGGGATGAAAAAAACTGCGGCAGAAATTCTGCAACAAGCGCGGGGGAAAGATCGCTTGACGGCTCTTGATTATTTTGAGTTGATTTTTGAGAATTTCCAAGAGCTACACGGGGATCGACTTTTTGGAGATGACGAGGCGGTAGTTGGTGGTATTGCATGTTTAGACGAAAAGCCAGTGACAGTCATCGGCATTCAAAAAGGCAAAAATCTGCAGGAGAATCTACGAAGAAATTTTGGTTCTCCTCATCCAGAAGGATATCGAAAAGCCTTGCGTTTAATGAAGCAAGCTGAAAAATTTGGCCGGCCGGTGATTACCTTTATCAATACCGCAGGCGCTTTTTGCGGTGTTGGGGCAGAAGAAAGAGGCGAAGGCGAGGCGATTGCCCGTAATCTTTTGGAAATGTCTGATTTGAAGGTGCCAATCATCGCCATCATTATTGGTGAAGGCGGTAGCGGTGGTGCGCTTGCCTTAGCTCTTGGCGACGAAGTATGGATGATGGAGCAATCAATTTATGCTATTTTGTCACCAGAAGGCTTTGCCTCAATCCTATGGAAAGATGGCAGCCGTGCAAAAGAAGCCGCGGAATTGATGAAAATCACTGCAAAAGAATTGTTTGATTTAAAGGTAATTGATAAAGTCATTCCCGAAACTTTAAATGGCGAACCAATTGAAATGGAAAAAATCAATCACATGCTTCGCAAAGCATTGATCGACAAATTACAAGAACTTTGCCAACTGACGGAATCCGAAAGGTTAGAAGCACGTTATCAGCGTTTTCGTAAATTTTAATCGTAAAAGTAGAAGGACCAAAGCATCCAGCTTTTGGTCTTTTTTTGTTTCTTATAGCCGTTTTTGCTGGGAATATTCAATAAACTAGCGATTTTCACGAGAAAAGTAAATAAAATTTCAAAAAACTTTCAAAAAATGGATGAAAAGTCAAAAAAACTGTGGTAATATGTATACAATCTCATAAAAAAGAAATATATTGTATAAAAAATGAATAATGAGGAGCGGATTTTATGAAAAAGATTTTAACAGGGGTTGCGTCATTAGCATTAGTTTTCTTACTGGGTGCTTGTGGTGGCGGAAATAACGAAAAAGCATCAAAGGATTCAGGTACACAAGACAAAGCAGTTGCTGCAATCAAAGATGCGGGAGTACTGAAAGTTGGATTATCTGCAGATTTTGCTCCTTTTGAATTTCATACGATGTCTGACGGCAAAGATAAAATTGTCGGGGCAGATATTGATTTAGCTAATGCAATCGCCGAAAAATTAGATGTTGATGTTGAGTTTATGGATATGGAATTCAATGCAGTATTAAGTTCTCTGCAACAGGGAAAAGTGGATATTGCGATTTCGGGAATTTCTGCTACACCGGAACGTAAGGAATCCTTCGACTTTTCAGATAATTACTACAATCCACCACAAAAAATTGTTATTAACAAGAAAAATGCCGCAACCTTTACTTCGATTGAAAGTTTGAGTGGCAAAAAAATCGGTGCACAAAAAGGCTCTGTTCAAGAAGATGTAGCCAAGACACAGATTGCTGATGCACAAATCGTTTCTGTTGCGAAAGTTCCTAATCTAATCATTGAATTAAACCAAGGATCGATCGATGCGCTCGTCGTTGAAGAAACAGTTGGTGCTTCTTATATTGACCAAAACCCGGATTTGCAGTTTGCAGAAGTTGACTTGAAATCCAGCGAAGACGAAGCGTATGCAATCGCCTTGCCAAAAGACAGCGGCGAATTAAAATCAGAAATTAACGATGTAATCAAAGAATTGAACGATTCTGGCAAAATGGAAGAATTTGTTCAAAAAAATATCGAGCTAGCAAATAAAAATGCCGAAAAATAGATTGAGGTTAGACAAATGAATTTTTCCTTTTTACCAGATTTTTTCCCTTATTTTCTTTCAGGAACAGTCGTTACCATTATCATTTCAGTGGTTACCATCATTTTTGGAACGATTATCGGAGTCGTAATGGCTTTGCTGAAACTTTCCAGCGTGTCTCCTTTGCGTTGGTTTGCCAATATTTATATTGAAATTATTCGTTGTACACCGATGTTGATCCAAATTTTGATTGGTTTTGGACTTTTGCAAGGAATCATCAGTGCGCCAACGGTAGCTATCGGTGTTTTAGATGTCGATTTTAGTCGGTTGATTCCCGGAATTATTGTGATTTCAATGAACTCTGGCGCCTATGTAGCAGAAATCGTTCGGGGTGGGATTATTTCCGTTGAAGCAGGGCAAAAAGAAGCAGCAGAATCTCTGGGTTTGCGTCCAATGCAGGCGATGCGTTACGTGATTTTACCGCAAGCATTGCGAAATATTCTTCCTTCAATGGGAAATGAATTTATCACCCTGATCAAAGATTCTTCCCTACTTTCAACAATTGGAATTTATGAATTATTGAGCAGTGCGCAAATCGTTATCACCAATTCGTATATTCCGTTAGAACCATTGTATATTGCCGCTATCATTTACTTTATCCTGACTTTCTTCACGGGACGTTTACTGGCTTTATGGGAAGAAAAAATGGGTAAAGGATACCAAAGATAGGGGGGAATATAAGATGTCGGAAGCATTGATTAAAGTAGAAAATCTGCATAAATCATTTAAGAAAAATCAAGTATTAAAAGGAATCAATTCAGAGATTAAAAAAGGGGAAGTCGTGGTAATCATCGGACCATCTGGCTCAGGAAAAAGTACCTTTCTCCGCTGTCTAAATCTTTTAGAGGTACCAACTCAAGGTAATATTTATTTTGAAGGTACAGATATTACCGATAAGAAAAATGACATTTACAAAATGCGAGAGAAAATGGGAATGGTTTTTCAAAACTTTAATCTTTTTCCTAATATGACAGTCATGGATAACTTGATTTTATCTCCTGTTAAAGTAAAAAAAGAAACCAAAGAGACAGCTATGGCTTTTGGGGAGCAGCTTTTAGAAAAAGTTGGTTTGAGTGAAAAAAGCGCTGCCTATCCTCAATCGCTTTCTGGGGGACAGAAACAGCGGATCGCGATTGCACGAGCATTGGCGATGCAGCCGGATGTTATGTTGTTTGATGAACCGACTTCGGCGTTAGATCCGGAAATGGTAGGGGAGGTCCTTTCAGTTATGCAGCAGTTGGCAAAAGACGGTATGACGATGGTCATTGTTACCCATGAAATGGGATTTGCCAAAGAAGTTGGAGACCGTGTGCTCTTTATGGATGAAGGAATCATCATGGAAGAAGGAACACCGGAAGACATCTTTCAGCATGCACAAAATCCACGGACAATTGATTTTTTGTCGAAAATATTATAGAAAAAACCTGTAGGAAAATAGCCAAGCAGCCGTTTTCCTACAGGTTTTTTTAAAAATTCGGATGTTGATGTTTTTGTTTTCGTAAAAGAGGCAGTAATTCTTTTGCAGTGATCGCCATTACTTTTTCGCCAAGGGAACCCTTCGGCATTTTTTCTGCGGGGTCATTTTTGTAACGGTAATCGGTAAAGAGCTGTTCTCCGTCTTTTTCTTCATAAAAAGCCCAGATTTCTTCATCTCCGATATCTTCAATATCGGCAAAAAGCTCAACAATCAGTTCATTCAAGTCTTCGTGAAATTGCATCATTCATTCTCCTTACTCAAAATTTTCTCCTTCTATCTTAGCACATTTTTGTGGGGGTACAACGGGTTTTTAAGAAGGTGGGGCTATGCTCACAATAGAAATTCGTTCTCAATCCATGCCAATCCTTCATGAGTGCTAGTGTAAAAAAGGAGTTTTCCATTCAAATCAAAAAAGGCTATGTTCATGTAGCCAAATTCTGTAGTGTCAACATTGCTACCTAAAACAACATCGAAATGATTATAGGAAAAAGAGTCAATTTTTCGTAAGTCATTAAAAAATTTTTTTTTATTACCAGTAAATATCCTGAATTATTCATACTTCTAGATTTTTAACATTAATTTTGAAAAACCATCGGTTTTTCTTTTTCTGTTATTACATTTCAAATGTCGCTAGCGCTATTAGCTCAAAATATGATCTATTCAAGGAATGACGAGTCATTTTTCTTATTTTTGAGCGCAAATATCCCTTAGAATTAATAAGTTTTTAAAATTTCAGTTAGCTCCCAGTTCTACCAGCAGAGTTGCTGGATTTTTTCCAATAGATAATAGAACAGGTTCTGGTAAACATGGGAAGAGCTCGTTTTCAGAAACAATTTTCGACCGCTACGAATTAGCTTACCAGCCACTTTGAAAAGGCGAAGACGTAAGGTGTCTACTTGGAAAACTGCTTCTTTCGCAGGTAAACAGATTGTTTTCATGAAGTTGACCAAGTTGTAAGCCAAGAGGCTTATCATCATCCGAGCATGGTTTTCCAGAAAAGTGGGACTATCCGTTTTATCGAAATAGAAACCATTTTTGGCTTCCTTGATATAATTTTCCATGATACCACGCTTATGGTAAATACCGAAAATCTCTTGAGGTAAAAGGTTGTGGGAAAAATTGGTAACCAAATATTCATGCCGAAACAACAATTCATTGGCTTCTCTGGTTGATTTGATACAAATCCGTCGTTCTTTTGACCATTTTTCAGCTTGATAGGTAGTTGAATAATAGTGAACTTCCCGTTGATACCACGGATGATCATCTCCTACAAGAACGAAATTCTCTGCAATTTTTTCTAGATTTCTATTCGCCTTCAGGCGAATAACATAGTAACTATCATTGGCTTCACAAGTCTCATATACTTCTGGTGTCGCGAAACCACTATCCCCTCGAACAAGGATATTCGTACATGGAAGAGTCTGTTGATAATGTTCAAGCATTGGTTTCAGAAATTCTTTCACGCCATTTGAAGTGTACACATTTCCAGAACGAAGTTCTGCTTTGAGAAAATCACCCGTCAGACCATCAAACGCTACTAACGGATGATACCCGTTCGTACCATAGTGGGCATTGAAATTAGCATCTTCTTGGTTACCAAAAGTATCCGAATGTGTGGAATCCAGATCAATGATCATTTCTGTAGCGTTCCGTTTTAAACGAACTTTGTCGATTAATGCTTGGTTTAAGAGTTGAAATTGGACA
>NZ_MAEK01000011.1:0-15621 GCF_009933265.1 Enterococcus sp. JM9B
ATCTAAGGGAATCCTCTATAAATTAATTCTACCACTTATCAATGAAAAAGTAATTATGTTTAATCTGACATTTTCGTTTATATTTAATGATTTTAGAAATATAATATAATATGATAGACATATACAAATTATCAGGAGGGATATTTTATGGAAAACCAAGATCAAAACATCAAGACAGAAAATGAACATATCATTCCAAAAACAAGACCAAAAAAGAGAAAGAAAAAAACTGTTTCTGATATTGAACTTCAAATTAAAGAATTACAAAAGAAAAAAGAAGAATTAATTCTAAAATCAAAAGCAGATATTGGTGATTTTGTTCTTTCTACTCTTTCAAAAAATGATATTTCTATTGAATCAATTGAAGAAAACAAAGAATTATTCTATGACGAATTAGAAACTTTATTAAATACGAATAGTCAAAACTTTTCTGAATTACTTAAATAGTTATGGTAAATAATGATTTAAATGACATCAACAAAAGAATAGAAAAACTAAAAATTCAAAAAAATATTTTGCGAGCGAATAGCGAGCAAAATATTAACAGAAAAAGAAGAACAAAGCATCTAATTGAAAAAGGTGCTTTGTTAGAAAAGTATTTTGAAATTGACTATTTAACTGTAGAAGAAACAGAAGAATTTTTAAAAATTTTTTCTGAGTATATTAAAGCAAATAAACCTAAAAAGTATCAAAAAAAGGGAAAATAATTTTCCTTTTTTTGATACTTTTTTAAATAAAATTGATTGTTCTTAATATTTGTTCTTCCTTTTTTAATTGCTTTAATATTTCATTTACTGATTCTATATCCAAATCGTACCAATCACCAAAAGCGATAATATCACCTGATACTTTTTTTTCTATAAAATCAACTGTTAAAGTTATTTCTCTTGTTGACATTGGCGAACGTGCTTCTATTTGATATAAATCAAAATCATATTTTTGATGATTATTTATTCCTCTCATTTCTGTTACTGTCGCTTTTATCACTTTTAAAATATTACCTTCAAAATTTATTTTTTTTATTTTAATATCCACTTTAAAACTTCCTTTCTGATAAACTTACAAGCCTTAATTGGCTTGTAAGTATTTTTTTTCTTCTTTATCTTCCTTCACCTTTTGACTTCCATACATTCCCCTTATTGTGTCCATATCATAATTTTTTCGACTACGTTTTTTATAATCGCTTGGTGCTTTATACCATGCGTATTTTTTTGGTGAATAACGAAATTCTAGGGCTTTTATGTCGTCCTTATAAGGTTTTGTGTTGCCTGTTAACCATATAAAAGTTCCCACGATTTCAATTGATACACCGTCCATTTTCAGATTGAAAAGTTGATTTATAATGTCCTTAAATTGTTCGGGCGTTTCAGTCGTTTCTTTTGTATAGGTTTCGCCGTCTTTGTTCTTGTGAGTGTTTTTAAGTTTGCTAAACAGTTCGTCATATTCATTGTTCAAAATTTTCATTTCTTCTTCATTACCGCCACAATCGGGGTGTAACTTCAAAGCTAACTTTTTGTAGGCTTTTTTCAATTCTTCCAATGTTTCAACGTTTTTAATGTATTTCATTTTTATCATTCCTTTTCTTTTTGATTTTTGGCTTTTTGACAACCATTTTTGTTAGGCGTTTGAGGAAGTGAAGCTGTTTTCCTCATGTTTTAAAAGCTAGAAATAAATTACAGTGTATGCTCCTTTCTTTTTTCGTTTTGTTGGTTCATTTTCGCCAGTGTGTTCGTGTCGTTTGCTGTGACGAGTACGCAACATAGACACAAAGAAAACACAAGGGCGAGCTTGCTCGTTTATATACCCTTGTGTTTTCGACTGGATATGTTAAGGTAACAAACAGTAAGTGACACGTTACAGACTGCAAAATGTACCAACTGAAAAAAGAAAGTATCTGAGGTAGAGTAACGAACGGTTAGCTTTTACCATTCGAGGAAAGGTGTTAGTCAAATACAAATATCTTTGCAAAGAAATAAGTTGGGTTTGGAACGAGGAGCAACTGCACCGCAAGTGGAACAACTTATTTTATCCTTCTTAGGTTTTTCTTTTTGGTGTTTTATCTAAAAGAAAAACCTAGCTTTTTTTGCTAGGCTTTTCTTTTACATTTCTTTAATTTTCAAATTTTTTATTTCCCACTCAAACCATTCGCTAAAATCTTGTTTAAAGCCGTTAATAGAATATTGCTCTTGTTCTTCTGCTTCTTTATCGTTTTGAGGGTCTAAGTAGGTCGGTTTATCTTTTGGTCTTGCGTATACACCTATCCATGTTTTAAAATCGCCCTCAAAACTGCTATCTATGATAAAGCCTTGCTCTTTTAGCTCTTCTCTTACTTGAGCTTTTAGATATTGCTGTTCTTGTGTTCCAAAAAACTCATTTTCTGTAAAATCTTCTAATTGTAATTTTTTTGTTTTTTCCATTTTCTTTTCCTCTTTTCTTTTTTTTGATTTTTAGTTTTTTGACAACCATTTTTGTTAGGCGTTTGAGGAAGTGAAGCTGTTTTCCTCATGTTTTAAAAGCTAGAAATAAATTACATGTGTATGCTCCTTTCTTTTTTCGTTTTGTTGGTTCATTTTCGCCAGTGTGTTCGTGTCGTTTGCTGTGACGAGTACGCAACATAGACACAAAGAAAACACAAGGGCGAGCTTGCTCGTTTATATACCCTTGTGTTTTCGACTGGATATGTTAAGGTAACAAACAGTAAATGACACGTTACAGACTGCAAAATGTACCAACTGAAAAAAGAAAGAATACCGTTGTGTGCTTTATTTCTCGATCAGCTTTTAAAACAAGAGGAAATGTTTTTATAAAAAAAGAGTAGTTACCGTTTTTTGGTAACTACTCTTTTCCTTTTTTAAGGTTTAAAGTCCTGGAAGTTTAGGTGTTTTGGGTATTGGTGGTGTAGGTAGCTGCAAGCTTTCCATTTTTTGTTGAATTGCTTTAAATTCAGGGGTTTCTTGGTGTTGATTTTGAACCATTTTTTGCTCTATTCTCTCCAAAGTCGGTTGAATTTCTTTCCCTGATACTTTACGATTTAATTCTCTTTCTAAGGTCTCTTTCGGACTAATGGAAGGCGTTTCTAAGCTTGAATAGAGTTTCACTCCTTCTCTATTGTAAAGCCTTATATCGCTAAATAAGCCCGTTTTATGAAGGGTTTCTAAATTGGTCGGTAAGTTTTTGACAACAATATCATGCGCTTGTTTTGGTGTTGCCCTAGCTGTCATTGGATCATCTGCATACATGGTTTCATATCGTTCAATCGTTCCTAAGTATGATTCAATTTTCGGTACTGCCATGACGTATATTTTTGAGAAGTTTATAAATGTTCTAACGAACATCAGATGAGTCGGCTACTCAACCTAGCAATAATATCTGAAATAAGATTTGAAAAATATTGCCAGTGGAGTTGAACTATTGTTCAACATTACTATTTGTCTTCAATTTCATCAATGAAGGCTGAAATATCATTTTTGAAAATGTACTTACTAAATTGTTCGCTTAGGATTTGGCTGACATTTCGGTAAGCGAAGGTAGGCGTGTTAGGTAAAGTATAGTAATAAATACCATTTTTTTGATAGATCGGATCAGGCACGGTCGTTGTCTGATTTCCTTCAATTGCATTTCCAGCGTCCGCTGCTATATCAATAATAAAGGCCCCCGTTTTTAACTGCCCTTGCTCTGCAATAGTCATAATGGGCTTACCCGAATCGCCCACTTCAATGCCGTTAATGATAATCGAGTATTTAGAAAGTTGTTGTTTGAATTGCGGAAGTGTTTTTCGATAAAAAAGTCGGACAGAAGAAGAAATTTTTGAGATCGCATGGAAAGCACCTTGAGCTGCATTTCCGGACCCTAAAATAGCAATCTCACAATTACTATTTGGTAATAAGCCAAAACTCAAGAGAGCATGTAATACTCCGGCATAACCAGCATAGAAGCTGTTTTGATAAACGAAGTTTCTAGGAATCAACTGTGTAGGATAAGCATTTTCCTGATAGTACATCATGGGTCTTTGATTATCGATATCAAGAATATAGAGATTTTTAGGAATTGCTTGAGTCTCCATAAATTCTTTACCTGATCCCAGTGGATGAGTCCAACCAATAATCATCTGATTTTGACGAATCAAGTCGTAATCAGATGGTTGGAGGAGTTTGAGAGAGAAGATTCCCTCACAAGAGGCAAAAATTTCAGAACGGGTTAAAATAGTGCAACCTGCTTTTCGATAATTATCATCAGGGATACTTAGCGAGTCACCAAAACCATTCTCGATATAAATTGAATTGGCGAATTGCTTGATATGTTCAGGTAACAAAGGGACGCGACGCTCATTTGGAAAATTTGACTTTATAAAACCTAATTTCATAATTCCAACTCCATTTCAATTTTAGTTTTTGTATGGATTTGTTCTCAGAGAAATGTTTCATGAGGCTGTTTTCGTACATCTTCAGTCTAACACAGTTTTGAGGTGGAATGAGTGTTTTTAAGTTTGCTAAACAATTCATCATATTCATTGTTTAGTTGCGCCATTTCTTCATTGCTACCACCACAATCGGGGTGCAATTTCAAAGCTAATTTTTTGTAGGCTTTTTTCAATTCCTCAAGTGTTTCAACGTTTTTAATGTATTTCATTTTTATCATTCCTTTTCTTTTTGATTTTTGGCTTTTTGACAACCATTTTTGTTAGGCGTTTTAGGAAGTGAAGCTGTTTTCCTCATGTTTTAAAAGCTAGAAATAAATTACAGTGTATGCTCCTTTCTTTTTTCGTTTTGTTGGTTCATTTTCGCCAGTGTGTTCGTGTCGTTTGCTGTGACGAGTACGCAACATAGACACAAAGAAAACACAAGGGCGAGCTTGCTCGTTTATATACCCTTGTGTTTTCGACTGGATATGTTAAGGTAACAAACAGTAAATGACACGTTACAGACTGCAAAATGTAGCAACTGAAAAAAGAAAGAATACCGTTGTGTGCTTTATTTCTCGATCAGCTTTTAAAAAATGAGGAAATTTTTTTATAAAAAAAGAGTAGTTACCGTTTTTTGGTAACTACTCTTTTCCTTTTTTAAGGTTTAAATCCCTGGAAGTTTAGGTGTTTTGGGTATTGGTGGTGTAGGTGGCTGCAAGCTTTCCATTTTTTGTTGAATTGCTTTAAATTCAGGGGTTTCTTGGTGTTGATTTTGAACCATTTTTTGCTCTATTCTCTCCAAAGTCGGTTGAATTTCTTTCCCTGATACTTTACGATTTAATTCTCTTTCTAAGGTCTCTTTCGGACTAATGGAAGGCGTTTCTAAGCTTGAATAGAGTTTCACTCCTTCTCTATTGTAAAGCCTTATATCGCTAAATAAGCCCGTTTTATGAAGGGTTTCTAAATTGGTCGGTAAGTTTTTGACAACAATATCATGCGCTTGTTTTGGTGTTGCCCTGGCTGTCATTGGATCATCTGCATACATGGTTTCATATCGTTCAATCGTTCCTAAGTATGATTCAATTTTCGGTACTGCCATAACGTATATTTTTGTTTCATAACCTTTAGATTGAAGCATTGTGGCTGTTTGAATAGGAACGTCTGTTGTTCGTCCTGTGCCTTCAATCACTAAATTATAGCCTTGATCGCTTAAACGGCTAATAAGTGCTTCTGTCATACGATTAGAATAGGGTGTTGCATGTTTTACTACGTCTTTTTCATAGAGTTTCACTAATTCGTCAAAATTTGGGTGCTGTTGTTTGAACGTATCATTATCAATGATAACAACATTTCCTTGTGTTTCTTCGGAAATTGCCGATCGCAAACTGGTTTTCCCTGATCCTGGTTGCCCACCAAGTAAAAAAGCGGTTGGCGATTCAACCGCTAGTCTATTTTTAGTTAGTCGTTCAACATTCTTTTCTAAACGATCTTCAAATTGCTTTTCGGTGAAGTCAGTAATATTCGCCATATCTCTCAATCCCACCCTATACTTATTAATAAAACTAACTGGAAGCCATTGAATATTTTTTGTATTATTTAAAACTATCTTTTCCCCTTGACGTTCATAAATTGGAACAAAAATTTTCGTATTATCGTATAGCATAACATTATCACAAAGAGGGGCTATATATTCTAGATTCTTTAATGACTGACTATAACGCTTTTTTATGAGTTCATCAGGTATGCCATGACCGCCCTTTTCAACCCTTTGTTTGACACGTTGTATTGCCAAATCAGCATTGTCTATCCCAACATAAAATAAATTTACCTCATAACCCTGTGCCTTGGCTTTTTCAATCCATTTTTTCTGTCCTTGTCCAGATAATGTGGTTTCTTGGTGAAAAGACCTTTTAGATTCAATTGCTTGATTCATTTGTTTTACAACTTCACGCATAGCCTTCATATTATCTGAGTTTTTTCGCCAGTCACCACCATTTTTATTTAGAATTTCATCAGCATTAATTCGTTGTGTATCTTGAAAGAGTTGCGGTACTGTTTGATAAAGTGTTGATTTCCCTGCTCCATTGACGCCCGCAACAATAATATATTGTGGTCTATCCTTCATATTAAATCACAAAATCTTTCTGCTTGATAATTAGTTTTTGCTTTTGTTGCAATTGATAAGTAAATAATTCCTTATAAAACTCAAATTCTTCTTGTGTTTCAGCCAACTCATACGCTTTTTTTAGTTCCATAATGTCCATTTTTGACACAGTGTGATAGATTTCTTTTAATTCCTCTTGAGTTGTCATATTAGATCACTCCTTTTAAAGAAGGTGACATTTCAACAATTTGTTTTGAATATTGATTCATTGACCGCCAATACTCATGAATAGCTTGTAATTCTTCAAATGGTTGTTCAAATAAATCAACTTCTTGTGCCACTTCTAATTGATTTAAAAGATTCACTTCTAGTAAACGAGTATTTTTAGTATCTAGTTCATGATTCAAAACATAATTTAATACCCGATTATAAACACTTGCCGATAACTCATTAATGATTTCAATTTCAAATGTTTTTTCATACGTAACTGCCATTTCATGTTCACTCCTTTTAAAGTTTGTCAGGTAAATATTTCCGTATATATTCTTCTAAGGCTTGATCCATAACTTCTTTTACGTTTCCGCCATTCTTTGCTGTTTCGATTTTTATGATATGGTGCAAGTCAGCACGAACACGAACCGTCTTATCCCCCATTATATCTTTTTTTGCGCTGATTGGCGTATCATTTCGTTTTGCTTTCTGTGCGCCTAAGTTTCCCACAATCACTCACTTCTTTCTATTTCTTCTTATTCTTATTTTATCATCAACAATCACAAATCACAAGTGATTTGTGATAAGTGATTTGTGATTAATATATAAAAGCCCTATTTAAAGGGCTTTTATGTTTATTTTGAGAAAGAGATAAAATCAATATATCCCTTTTCCCCAATTTTTACAACGGCATTGTAGGGCTTTTTCTCTTTGTTTTTGATTCCTTTTACCAGAGTTTCTTTTCCCTCCAGTAATTCTTTTACATTCGTTTTGGTGAGTTTTTTCTTTCTAAAATGTTCAGCTAAAGTAAACTTACATTCAGGATAATTTGAACAACCATAAAACGATTTTTTTAATACAATATTGTTGCCACACTTAGGACATTTTCCTACAATACTTTTTTCTGCTTCTTTTTCTTTCTGTACCTGGTAATCAGCAAAACTTAATTTCTCTATATCGGTAGGTACATTTTCCAATAAATGAACGATAAACTTCTTGATATTATTAATAAAGTTTTCTTGATTACCTTCTCTTTTACCAATCTTCTTTAAATACGTTTCCCATTTAGCCGTCATTTCAGCACTCGTTAAGAGGTGCTGACTTTCGACTGCCTGGCACAATAATTTACCTTTTTCAGTTACAACAAGCTTATTCTTAATCACTTGGATATATTCTTTTTGTTTCAAGGCTTCAATAATGCTTGCTCTTGTCGCTTCTGTTCCGATCCCCTCGACTTCTTGTAAAATCTTGATTGCTTCTTCATCATCAACCGTTTTATTAGCGGTTTTCATAGCAGTTAATAATGTACCCTCTGTAAAAGCTTTCGGTGGTTGTGTTTCTTTTTCGGCACTCTTAACGTCAACCTCGGCATGTTCTCCAATGATAACCAAGGGTAACGTTTGAACGTCCTCTTTTTCTTCTTTGTTTTGCTGTTTAAAAAGAATTTTCCACCCTTCTTGCTTTGGTGTCTTGCCTATTGATTGAAAAAGTAAGTCGGCTACTTTGGTTTGTATCTTGGTTTCTTCATACAAATAATCAGGTAGAAACATGGCAACGGTCGTTTTAACGACTAAAGTATAAATTTTTCGTTGCAAATCGTCCATTTTCGCTAATGCAGATTCGGTAGGTACTTGTTTTGTTGGGATAATGGCGTGGTGTTCCTGTACCTTACTACCGTTCACATAACGCTTTCTAGGCTCTGTTTGAACCATTTCAAGATCAAGTCCTAAAAAAACGCTATATTTGCCAAAATTCGCTTTTAAATAAGCAAATTCGTTCTCTGTAATAAATGGGGTATCTGTTCTTGGATAACTCAATAATTTGGCTTCATACAGTCCTTGCATAGCTTTTAACGTTTGGCTCGCTGTCGCTTTATAAAGCTGATTAACTTTTGATTGCAAACTACTTAAAGAAAACAAACTCGGACTATTCGTTTTCTTCTCTTTGGTTTGAACATCAGCAATTATCCCCTCTTGATTGCCTATTTTAGCTTGTTTAGAAGAAACAAAAGCTAAAAGCTCCTCTTGGGTTTTAAAACGCTGTGTGGGGCTTAGAACGCCCTTAAATGACCCTTGGTTTACTTTTATACTAGCTTCCACCTCGAAAAAAGGTTCTTTTTTAAAATTCTCTATGGCTTCCTGGCGCTGAAAAATAAGGTATAAGGTGGGCGTTTGAACACGTCCTAGTGAAAATGTACCTTGTACGCCCTTCTGTTGTAAATTTAACGTATACAAAGGGCTTGCGTTCATGCCGATCAACCAATCGGCAATTTGGCGTGTTTGCGCTTCTTGATAAAAGGGATAGTAATTCATTCCTGGTTGCAAATTTTGAAAACCGCTTCGGATCACATCTTTTTCTAAGCTATTGATCCATAGTCTTTTAAATGTTTTATCTTTTGAAAAGGCATTTGCTTTATGGATAATCGACCAGGCGAATATCGATAGGTAAACTTTTGAAGTAATCTCCAGTTTTTCCCCCGATCCACACCGTGCATGCGATTTTCACCGCACACGGCGTTCCATCAACAAATTAAACCTTTTGTTTTCCTAAGTCTCGCAACCAAATTAATAATGTAGTAAGGTGTTTCTAACTAACAACCTTAATTTATTCAGCCTTTTGACCTGTTCATCATTAAGGTTTAATAAGGTCATATATCGCTGAATAGTATCTTCCTTGGTAGCATGTATTAGAATATGAACTTCAGGTTTAACAATAATCAAGTTACTATACTTGTCATCTTTAGATAAATGATAAGGTATCTTATGATGACAATGCATATCTAGGACATTTAGTTCTTCACCCGTTACCGAACACTTACCCGACTGAGCTATAAATAATGAAATTCGATTATCATTAAATTCCACTGTTGCTCTGTCGCTGACTACAGGATGGCTCCTGATCCAACGAAGTGCTATTTCAGATACGGCTGATTGATTACGATGAATGAGCTCACGTCCCTCAGGGGTGTATTTATTAATTTTAACTTTAAGGTACATAGGGTTCCTATGTTGTACAAAACTAACTGGTATAATTGGGCGTCCCGCCAGGTATCTAATATTCTTTGACTGGACGTAGTTCAATATCCCTTTATCTTTACCAGTATATTTACCCATTTTTGTCAATCCATCGATAGACAATCGATTTCTCATTGTCAGAAGAACTGAGTAATGAACTTTTTTAAAATCTTTATTAACGTGAGTTGCTATTCGATAGTAACCGTGCATGCCAATAACTTTACTATTATAATTCCCTATAGCTCTAATAGTATTCATGCTATTAGGTGATTTTTTGATTTCCTTGATTTGCTCTTTAAGTTCTATTCTCATACGGTTAATTGCTTTATCCGAAACATGAGAGTGCATTATATATCTATTTTTCCCTTTTCTTTCCAGCTTTAAATTGAAACCTAGAAACTCACTACTTTCCTTACGAAGGTTCGTGATTTTGGATTTTTCGATAGATACAGGTAGATGCAATCGCTGTTCCAACCATTGTATCGAAGCATGATAAAGTAGTTCAGCCGTTTTCCGGTTATGACAAAATAATTTGAAATCATCTGCATAACGAACTATATAGAACTCTTTTAGTTTTGTATGTGAGCGCATTTCCCTATGATGATTTCCCATATGCTCGGTCCCATTAGCATTGTACTGTGTCTTAATTTCAGACATATACCTTGTTTCCCATTGTTCCGATATCCACCAATCAAATTCATTAAGATTAATATTGGCTAATAGTGGGGATAAAATTCCACCTTGTGGTGTACCCTTTTTCGGAAATTGAATAGTACCATTAGGTAGTACAACTGGAGCTTTTAGCATTTTACGGATAATAGCGAGAAGTTCTTTATCCCGGATACCCATAGTCCACATTTGTCGTATTAATTTTGAGTGCCAAACTTCATCGAAGAAACCTTGAATATCTATATCAACACAGTATCCCATTTTTATAATATTCATCTTCTTGGCACAATCAGCAATTGCGTGTTCGGCAGACCGGTTAGGTCTAAAACCGTGACTATGTGGGTTGAATTTTGCTTCACATATTGGTTCTAATACTTGCAAGATACATTGTTGAGCTACCCTATCCCAAATAGAAGGAATTCCTAATGGTCTAGTTTTTCCATTTGGTTTAGGAATTTCAGTTCGCTTAACTTTTCTTGGTTTGTAAAATTTGAACCGTTTCTTAACTATATCAAGGTATCTTTCAGTTGTTAGTTTTTCAATGTCTTTAATGGTTTTACCGTCAATACCTGCCGTAAGACTTCCTGAGTTGCGCTTTATATTACGATACGCAAGCAAGATATTGTCATCAGATATGATAATTTTCATTAGTGACTTGAAATTTTGATTCTCTACACTACGTTGATATAAGTTATCATAAGCTTCTTGCATTCCATAGTACTCAGAATATCGAAGCTTATTATTTTTCTTGTTTCGGTGGTTGTTCATAGTTCGTCACCCCCTAGTTCTTGGTTGTGACCTTTTGGTCTTACAGGAATCTATGGTTTGACTTAGGTTACCTAATAAATTGGTTTGAATTTGTTGACTTGTGGCTATTCCTCCAGCCCCATTACAGAACCTTCACCGGTCATGCCACTACTTTCACCAGGATAAATATAAGTTATATACTACTACTTTCCTTATATCCGCTTCTTTGCGTGTGTGCGCTCCACGTTCTTGGCTTCCCACGTTCCTTCAGTTTTATCAATGTAATAGCTTAGGTGCTGACTTTTGCCCTGTATCACTTCAAGTGCCTATAACACTTCACGGAGTTTCATAAAAACAATTCTTACTCCACCGCATGATACCGTAGAGTGATATGATTTCTTCAATCATGTTCTACCCGACACATTTCTGTGCCTTAGGCGTTTAGGACAGTACATTCGCCAGTTCGTCAGTGCTTTTACACACATTCTCACCATACTATACTTTTTGCGACCTCCGGCATATTAGATACGTTTCCTACCTCTAGGAAATTTTCGTGCAGACCCATGTTTTTCAATCTTGCTTACGGTATCCTTCTGCAGACTTCACCGAGCTTCATACCATTTCTTTTAACACGTAAGAAAAGGCATGTCGGAGTATTAAGGGAGGCGTTTCAAGGCGTTACCCTATCATTCCACCTCTCAAACTGAAAGTTCTCCACTAACGTCTGTTAAGCCGTTAGTGTGTCTAGTCTTTTCAACTAGAAACATGTCGCACTATTTTCACCTTCTCTGTCGCTATCTGTTGCAACAATAATTGTATTTGCCTTTTTGAGAAGTTCTGCAACAATTTTAAACTGCTTTCCCTTATCTTTTGCAACTTCAAAATCGTATCGATCAGGAAAAATCGGCAAAGATTCAAGTTTCCAATTTTGCCACTTTTCGTCATAATGACCTGGTTCTGCTAATTCCACTAAATGCCCAAAACCAAAGGTGATAAACGTTTCATCTGTAAATAGTGGGTCTTTGATCTCAAAATAACCGTCTTTTTTGGTGCTTTGTTTTAAAGCACTTGCGTAGGCTAATGCCTGGCTTGGTTTTTCAGCTAAAATAACCGTACTCATTAACTATCCCTCTTTTCATTGTTTTTTCTTTGATCTACTGTCACGTTATATCTTGCTCGATACCTTCTAAACGTTCGGCGATTGATTCCAGTTTGTTCTTCAACTTCTTTATCGGATAAACCATTCAAAAACAAATCGAAAGCATGCTTTAAACGTGGATCATTTTTTTTAAATTTCAGTTGCCGACCTTTGAATTTGCCTTTTTTCTTAGCAATTTCGATTCCTTGTGCCTGACGTTCCTTAATTTTTTTTCGTTCTGATTCTGCTTGATACTTGTACAATTCAATGACAAGGCTATTAATCAAACGCCTTAAATTTTCATCTTCAATACCATTCATTGAGGGTAAATTTAAGACTTCCAGGGTTGCCCCCTTAATTTGAATTTGATTCATCAATTCTGTTAATTCTTTATTATTTCGTCCTAATCGATCTAATTCAGTAACAATAACAATATCCCCTTCACGAATATAGTTAAGCATAGCTTGTAATTGTGGGCGTTCGACCGATTGACCGCTTAATTTGTCTGAAAAGACCTTAGAAACGCCCTGTAACGCTTGTAATTGCCGATCTAAGTTCTGTTCTTTGCTACTGACACGTGCATAACCAATTTTAGCCATTTTCAACCAACCTCTAAAATTCTCTCGGTTGCAATAACCAATCAGCTATATCTACTTTTTCAATTTCAAATTGCTTATCAGAAATTGTCTTTTCGTAAGCGATAAAATCTTGCGCATATTGTTGCTCATTAAAAATAGCCACCACTTCGTCATTTTCTAAAACTCGATAAATAAATTTTTTCATTTTACTCCTCCTATTATGCTCAACTTAAATGACCTATTCACCAAGTCAATCATACTACTAAAATCATATTAGGACAAATAAGTATACTCTATTGACCTAACAAAGATAGAAATTCAAAAAAACAAGTGTTCGCTACGCTCTCACTGCCCCTCGACGTTTTAGTAGCCTTTCCCTCACTTCGTTCAGTCCAAGCCAACTAAAAATTTTCGGGCTACTCTCTCCTTTACCCTAAAAAAATAAATCAAAATGCAGTCTTTTAATCCCTTCTAGTTAATCAAACAAAAAACGAGAACGAAAAACAAAGGCCTCAACGTCGCAAAGAGGGTAAAAATCTCTTAAAGGGATTTTTGCCCTCTTTGCGACGATGAGGTCTACTTGGAATTTCTTCTATCAAATTAAGCTTAAGTAAATTTTCAATCGCTCCATACATAGTTCCTGCTGCTACCTTAACTGATCCATCACTTAACTTATCAATTTCTTGAATAATAGCATATCCATGAACGGGTGTAGTTAAAACTAAAATAATCTTAATTGTCAAATTAAGATATAAAAAAAGAAATACAACTAGTTTCTAAAAAACAACTAAAGATAGTTGCTTATTAATATAAATGTAAATACGTATCAGAGATATAAATGTAATGGCATGGCTTTGCTCCTGGAGACAAGATTAATTTGTCATACCCCAACGTGTATGTTTCTTGATCGGTTTGCACGACCACTTCTTTGTTGTTGGAGTCGATGGAAATAGCTTCACTATTTGGTCGTACGTCTAAATTGAACCTTGCTTGCAAAGATTCTGGAGTTTGAACTAACAAATCCGTCCGTTCATCAATTTCTCCAGCGACATAATAAGGCAAACCACAATTAGCAAATGACACATATGGCCCTTTTTCTAACACGATAACTTCTGCTCTTTCATCCAAACGTCTTAACCGTGTAGCAGCAGACATACCACCTGCTACACCACCAATAATGACAATTCTCATTAATTCTTGCCTCCTTTTTTTGCTCCTGCCCATGCCATCATGCCGCCACGGACGTTGATAACATCATGTCCTTGTTTCAGCAATATTTTCGTCGCTCGTTTACTGCGCATCCCAGATTGGCACACTACGTAGACTTGACCCTTCGGGGTATAGGTAGAAACTTTAGCCAATGGAATATTTTTTGCACCTGGAATATGACCAATTTTGAATTCATGCGGTTCTCTCACATCAATAATTTGCGGCTTTTCGGATAATTTATTCTCCAGTTCAGTAGTCGAAATCGTAGGTGTTTTTTTGAAAAACATATTTTTACTCCTCATAATAGTAATTATTCTGCTGTTACTTTTTCCATTAAATACTCTTTTAGTACTTCTTTTGGTTGGTAGCCAACTATTTTTTCAATAGGCTGACCATCTTTATATAAAACCATGGTAGGAATGCTCATAATGCCCAGTTGACTAGCTATTACATTGTTTTCGTCAATGTTCAACTTTGCAATTTTAATTTCAGGTGCAAATTCTGCTTCTAATTCTTCTAATACTGGTCCTAACATCTTACATGGCCCGCACCAAGGAGCCCAAAAATCGACTAATGTAATACCCTCTTTTACTTCTGATGCTAATGTTATATCAGTTACTTTTACTGTCATTTGATTGTTCCTCTCCTTTTATCTTATGTCTGTTATTTCTTTTCAATGAAAATGTACTTGGCACTGGATCATATCCGCCTTTAACAAATGGATGACACCGCATAATACGTGCTGCTCCCATTAGAGACCCTTTTGCTGCTCCGTGTTTTTCAATCGCATCAACAGCATAGTGCGAGCAGGTGGGATAATAACGGCAACTCGGTGGAAACAACGGCGAAATTCCTTTTTGATAACCTTTTATACTTAATAAAATGATATTTTTCATTTATATACCCCCATGCATATTTTTTGTAAAGCATTTTTCAAAAAGAATAAAAACGACCATAATATGTCGGTATTTCCGAATCTTGTATTAAGAGCTAGTGGATAAAGTTACATGACCTTCCTCCCTATGGGCAAAAAAAACTATAGAGGACACTTTTTTTAGTGTCCTCTATAGGGGTCCATTTTAGTTCACGAGAAAGTCTTTTTTATATTTATTTAGCAGCGTCCACTACTTCTTTTAATGTTGATTCAACTTCTCTAGCAATCATTGTCAAATTATCATCTTTGATAATAGTGTCCATGATTTGGAATTCTTATTGGATAGAAATTTCTTTCTAGAACATGATTTCGTCGAAAGTTCTCATTGGTTGAGGATAGGCATGTTCAAAACAATCAGTCCGATATCCTTTTAATCCAGTTGCTGCACTATATAAAAAATTTCATCATAGTTTCGCCCTAGTCGTTCCAAAGATTCGATGACAAAAATATCCTTCTTCCTTAAAAAATGAAGTTCTTTTTGCAATTATTCTCGTGAGGTCTTCTTTTAACTACATAAAATTGTAACCACTGGTTTTAAGAGTAGTGTATCATCCCAAATCATATAATTAATTGACTGCGATTGTTATAAAACTCGCGGTAAGCCATATAACTAGCA
>NZ_MAEK01000012.1:0-60139 GCF_009933265.1 Enterococcus sp. JM9B
AGATTGACAAGTGATTGTCAATAACTTTCTTTAAAAATTGAAGATTTTTGTTAATCGGCAAAGCTGCCGAAGAACTCAACGCAACTCTGTAAGTTTATCGTATTAATTGTTATTTGTCAACAACATTTTAAATAATTTTCGCTGTTAAATCAGTATTGAGAACTATTTAATTAAAACGACTTTGTTATATTACCATGGATATTTTTGATAGTCAACAACTATTTTTAAAATAAGTGGTAATTCTTTTTCGCCCCGCTCACATCGGAACATTTAATAATATAGCAAGTATAATCACAAAAATCAACTGAAAACTGCGAAGAATTTTGTTTTTTTTATAAAACGAATTATCTTTTGATATATCTAGTAAATACACTGGTTTTGCGTATAATTATCAAACGATAACTGTCTTAAAAATATTATCATTCGTATTTTTTTAAATTGATTTTATCTAAAGAGTGTGAGCTTTTTGTATCCAACAAAAAAACAGCCAGTTGGGAGACTCTCATTTGAAGAGGAGCCATCCGTTTTTGACTGTTTCTTTTTTATTTTTTGTGTTGAATTGGGATATAAATTCTAAAAATGGTCCCTTGACCTACGACACTTTCGGCTGCGATTCGCCCTTTATAGCTGGCAAGAAGTTGTTTCGCTATTGATAGGCCTAAGCCATTGCCGCCTTTGGTTCGGGCACGAGCTTTATCAACCCGATAGAATCGATTAAATATCTTATTCAAATCTTCCTCGGAAACACCTTCGCCAAAGTCCTGGATGGCTAATTCAAATTCATTCCCCTGTCTAGAAATCGAAATATGGACTTCTTTTCGTTCTGTGGAATATTTCACAGCATTATCCAGAATAATGATGATGATTTGTTCAAAGTGATTGCGGTAGATGCTTAAAATGGCTTCATCCGTTAAATCGTCGTCTAAGGTAAATGTAAATTCCGGATAGAGCATTTTAAAATTATTGAACACTTGATAAGTGACTTCTTTTGCATTGGTTGTTTCATGAGTATATTGGATATCCACTTGTTCTGCACGAGATAGGTCGAGCATTTCCTGAACAAGGCTCTTCATACGTCTCAGTTCTTGAACGCTTGCCGCAATTGATTCATCCAAAACTTCCGGATCATCTTTGCCCCAGCGTTGCAACATACTCAGATGACCTTCCATGATTGCCACTGGTGTTCGCAACTCGTGGGAAACATCTTCGACAAATTGTTTTTGCTGTTCGATATAGGTGCGCATTCGATCCAGCATCTCATTAAAAATTTCAGCTAAATCGGCTAACTCGTCATTCGTATTGATCTCCGGCATGTGGGCGTCTGATTCTGGATCTTTTCGGATGGTATCCATTGTATCCCGCAAAACTTTCAAAGGTTTGAGGAAATAGGCCGAAAGGAAGAAACCCAATATGCTGCTCAAAATAAGCGAAATTACTTCAAGAACAATCAGAGTAAACAAAAGCTTACTGCGAATCTCATAAAAAGAGGATAGTTCATAGAAAGTTTGTGCATAGCCGATTTTATGGGTGGTATCTTTTGAATAAATCGGTTGAATTGATAAAAATCCGGTGATTCCATTAAGCGTAATTATGGTAGGATCTTTTCTTTTTTCCTGAAATAAGTTCAGACTCTCCGAATGGGTTTTGAAAACCAGCTTTTCTTCAAGGTTATAGACATACAAACTCAAAGCATCCTGTCCCAACTCAGAAATGAAGGGATCAATTTTCATTAGGTTTCCTTCAACCGTTGATGTTCGATCATAAAGACTGCTTTCATCTGAAGAATTATTGGTCAAATTTCGATAGGTATTCAGCAAAGTCAGCTCACTGTCTGCATTGGCTAGACGTGAGGCAACACCAGAGATTGTTTGTTCCACATTTTTCCGTTCTTTCGCCACGATCAGATTGACAGAAGATTTATAGGTAATCACGGCAAAAATCGTAAAAACGACAAATATAAAGAAAGAACTAGCAAAAGCCCATTTGATAGTCAAAGATGGGCCTTTTAGTCCTTTCGAAGAGATCTTTTCTTTAAATTTGATCACGAACGCATCACATAACCAGTTCCGCGGACTGTTTGGATGTAGCTTTCTTCTCCGGGAACATCGATTTTGTTACGTAGGTAACGAATATAAACATCAACGACATTCGTTTCCACTTCTGTCTCGTAACCCCAAACTTTGTTAAGCAATACATCACGTGCCAATACGACATTGACATTTTCCATCAATGTTAAAAGCAGTTCGTATTCGCGTTTTGTCAATTCAATAACTTCATTGCCGCGGCGGACCACCCGATTTTCTTTTTCAATCGTTAAATCCCGGTAGGTAATTGTAGTTTGTTTTGCGACATTCTTATCGCCTTCAATATCAATTCGGCGCAACAATGCACGCAAACGTGCCAATAATTCTTCAATGGCAAATGGTTTGACGATATAATCATCTGCACCATGGTCTAAGCCAGAAACGCGGTCGATTACTGAATCCCGTGCTGTCATCATGATAATCGGTGTGTTTTTTACTTGGCGAACACGGCGGCAAACTTCCAAGCCGTTTAATTCCGGCAACATCAAGTCTAGTAAAATGGCATCCCAATCATTATTTAATGCAGCATCTAACCCTGTTCGTCCATTGTAGTGGACTTCTGCATTATACCCCTCATGTTTCAATTCCAATTCTACAAAACGCGCCAAGTTCTTTTCATCTTCAATGATTAGAATATTACTCATTTGTATTTTAATCCTTCTCTCTTTTTATTCTAAAAAAATTGTCCAATTTTTATTTAGTTATTAAAATGCTATAGCCATTTTATCATGAAAGAAACGATTAAAAAAGAGGTACGCGAAAACTTATCGGTTTTCGGTACCTCTTGTCTGTTTTTGATCGATTATTCTTCGTGATACCAGCTGTAGTGGAAAATGCCTTCACGATCCGTCCGTTCGTAGGTATGTGCACCAAAATAATCCCGTTGTGCTTGGATCATATTCGCTGGCAAACGATCGGAACGATACGAATCAAAATATGCAATCGCTGATGAGAAGGTTGGTACTGGTACGCCTGCCTGAACAGCTAACGCAACAACTTCCCGTACGGCTTGTTGGTATTTCTTCGTGATTTCAACAAAGTAATCATCTAACAACAAGTTTTCAAGATCCGGTGTCTTTTCATAGGCATCCGTAATCTTTTGCAAAAATTGTGCCCGAATGATACAACCAGCCCGCCAAATTTTAGCAATTTCACCAAATGGCAGTTCCCAGTCAAATTCTTTTGAAGCAACCCGTAATTGAGCAAATCCTTGAGCATAACTCATGATTTTGCTGAAATACAATGCTTCACGAATTTTTTCAATCAATTCCTTTTTGTCGCCAGAAAATTCATAAACAGGTTTTGGTAGAATTTTGCTTGCATTCACCCGTTCTTCTTTATAGGCAGAAATGTAGCGGGCAAAGACTGATTCAGTAATCAATGGGAGTGGTACACCTAGGTCTAATGCACTTTGGCTAGTCCACTTTCCGGTTCCTTTGTTTCCAGCTGCATCTAAAATGACATCTACGATTGGTTGGCCGGTGCCAAGATCGTCTTTTCTAGTCAAAATATCTGCTGTGATTTCAATCAAATAGCTGTCTAGTTCGCCTTGGTTCCATTCTTTGAAAATTTCTGCCATTTCATCAACACTTAACCCAAGAATATTTTTCATCAAATCATAGGATTCAGCAATCAACTGCATGTCTCCATATTCAATACCGTTATGCACCATTTTTACATAGTGCCCGGCGCCGTTTGGTCCAATATAAGTCACACATGGCGCACCATCTTCTGCTTTAGCCGAGATTTGTTCTAAGATTGGTGCTACTAAATCGTAGGCTTCCTTTTGCCCGCCAGGCATGATGGATGGCCCTTTTAACGCACCTTCTTCTCCACCAGAAACACCAGTTCCGATAAAGTTGATTCCTGAGTTTGCCAATTCTTCATTTCTTCTCATGGTATCCTTGAAGAAAGTATTCCCACCGTCAATCAAAACATCGCCTTTGTCTAAATGAGGCAATAATTCTTGAATTGTCGCATCTGTTGCTGCTCCGGCTTTTACCATCAGCAAAATTCTGCGAGGTTTTTCGATTGAATCAACAAATTCTTCTATTGTATAGGTCGCTTTAAAATTTTTATCTGGATGTTCCTTTACGACAGCTTCTGTTTTTGAACCTGTACGATTGAACAATGCGACAGAATAACCGCGGCTTTCAATATTCAGCGCCAAGTTTTTTCCCATGACGGCCATGCCGACAACACCGATTTGCTGTTTTGTCATTTCCATTCCTCCTAATTCCTTGAAGCATTTTATCTTTTTTATTATAGCCTAAAACAAAAATCAATTAAACCAATCACTACTAGAAATATAAAAAAAGATCAAAAACCCCCAAGACTCCATGGTTAGTCTTGGGGGTTGGGTTCTCTTTTCTGAAAAAAAGAGAATTATGCTTCTTTTGTTGCTACATCCTTACCATCGTAGTAACCGCAGTTTGCACATACGTGATGGCTCTTCTTCAATTCACCACAGTTTGGACATTCGTTCAAACCGTTGATCGTCAATTTGTAATGTGTACGACGTTTTGCTTTTTTCGCTTTTGACGTTCTTCTAGCTGGTACTGCCATTGTGTTACACCTCCTTGTTTAGTCAAAACAGCAAATTTGCTGTTCATTTATTCCAATCTTACTTTTCGTCATCTTCTGGATGATCCAATAATTCAGATAACTTGGCAAGACGAGGATCAATTTTAGGTTCTGTCGCCTCTTTCTGACGCAAATATTCTTCTTCGGAAAGAACGACCCAGTCACTGCCTTTCGGAAGTTCGGTGGCCTGTTGTTCCTCTTCAGATAAAACCTGCAACGGAATAGCTAACAGAATATTGTCCATAACTGATTCAAAAAGATCTAATGTCTGAGTTTCTAAAATCAGGACATCTTCTTCTGGAAACGCTTCTGAACGATGTTGGTACTGCTCTGGTGTCATGAAGATTTCGTCAACAGTCAAATCCATTGGGAAAGCAACAGGTTCCAGGCTTCTGGAAGAAGGTACTGTGAGCACCGTACGTATCGAATAGTGTACTAAATATTCAGACGAGCTGACTGTCAGCAAACCATCAACCGCAATAGGAGCAACATCAAGTATTTGATTATCTCTTTCCATCAATTCGCTTTTTAGTTCCAGCGTATCGGAAAAAAGAAGGGGTGTCTCTTGGTGTTTTTTTAATTCCAATAAAGACCATTTCATTTCTTCATCACCTCTAAGCAACAAAAGCTATTATACAGGGCATATTTTTCTTTGTCAATGAAATTTTCTTGACACCCTGTTTCGTTCTTTTGCTAAGCGTTTTCTCCATTAAATCCAAGCTTTTTTGTTTGAACCATCCAATAAAGAAAGCGAAACAACTGTCTAAAAGACAACTGTTTCGCTACATTCAACAAAACGGTTCTAAGCACAGTTTTTCCTGCACTAAAGCCCTACTATTTTGTTATTAGATAGCTGTTGTTTCGCCACGATAAACGATTCCACGACGAGAATCAACGGTAATCAATTCGCCATCTTCAATCGTTGCTGTTGCTTCTTTTGCACCAACAATAACTGGGATGTCTTTTGCGATCCCAACAACGGCTGCATGAGAAGTCAAACCGCCTTCTTCAACGATAACTGCAGCTGCTTTTTCAAAAGCAGGCATGTATTCTTTATCTGTTGTTGGAACAACAAGAACCATTCCGTCTTTTGCTTTTGCATTTGCTTCTTCAGCTGAATGAGCAACAACGGCATTCGCAACAACTGATTTTTGGCCTACGCCTTGTGCTTCAAGAAGTTTTGAACCGATCATTTGAATTTTCATAACGTTTGTTGTTCCACGTTCACCAACCGGAACACCAGCAGTAATCAAAATCAAGTCGCCTTCTTTAGCAAAACCTAGTTCAACAGCTTTTTTAGCAGCTAGATCGAACATTTCGTCTGTTGTTGATGGTTTTTCAGCAACTGTTGGATAAACACCCCAGTTCATCATCAAACCGCGTTTTGTGCGTTCGTCAAATGTAACAGCCAAGATATCAGCGTCTGGACGGTATTTAGAAATCATTTTTGCTGTGTAACCTGATTCAGTTGCAGCAACGATTGTTTTCACGCCTAAGTTTTTCGCAGCGCGAGCAACAGACAAACCAATTGTTTCTGTTACGTCTGTTTTATCAAATTCGTTGATTTGGAATGAACCAAGTTCTGACAAAGCTTTTTCTGCTTCTTGGTCGATACGAGCCATTGTAGCAACAGATTGAACTGGGTAATCACCATTTGCTGATTCACCAGAAAGCATTGTAGCATCAGTTCCGTCAAATACGGCATTGGCAACGTCAGATGCTTCTGCGCGTGTTGGACGAGGATTTTTTTGCATGGATTCTAACATTTGAGTTGCTGTAATAACTGCTTTACCGGCAGCATTACATTTTTGGATGATTCGTTTTTGAACCATAGGAACCAATTCAGGCGCAATTTCAACACCCATGTCCCCACGAGCAATCATGATACCGTCAGAAACTTTGATGATTTCGTCGATATTGTCGATTCCTTCTTGTGATTCAATTTTAGGGAAGATTTGAACATGTGTCATGTCTTTTTCTTCTAAAATTTGACGAATATCTAAAACGTCTTGTGCTTTACGAACAAAGCTTGCAGCGATAAAGTTGATATCGTTATCTAAACCAAAACGAATATCGTCCGCATCTTTTTCAGTGATACCAGGTAGGCTGATAGATACGCCAGGAGCGTTAACCCCTTTACGAGAACCTAAGATACCAGCATTTTGTACTTCAGTAACGATTTCATTTGTTGCTTCATCTTTTTCGATGATTTTCATGTCAATCAAGCCGTCATCGAACAATACGTGTCCGCCAACGTGTACATCGTGGAACAAACCAGGGTAAGTTACCGCAATTTTTTCTTTTGATCCAACATGTTCGCCATCCATTGAAATACGAACAACATCGCCGATTTCAAATTTGATTTTTCCGTCAGGTGTTCCTTGAACGGTTGTACGGATTTCTGCACCCTTTGTATCTAAAAGAAGGGCTACATCTTTACCTGTTTTTTGAACGGCTTCACGAACAAGAGTCATACGACCTAATTGTTCTTCATGATCTCCATGAGAGAAGTTGAAACGAAATACATTAGCTCCTGATTCGATAAGTTGAGAAATAATCTCTACGCTATTACTTGCTGGTCCTAAAGTACTAACGATTTTAGTTTTTTTCATTACTGAACGCTCCTATTCTTTATTTAAAATAGCTGTTAAGCTTTTTTACGGGGTTAGGCTGCAAATTAGAATGACAATTTCTTATTCAAATCATACAGTGAAACATCTGGTTTGTGTTTATTGTTTTCCAAGGTATCAATAATATCGGCAGCAACCATTTTGTTGTCTTCAATACCAATACATAGACCGCCCTTGCCTTCTTTTAACAAATCAACGGCAAAAGCACCAAACTTGCTGGCTAAAACACGATCACGGGCACTTGGTGAACCCCCACGAACAACGTGTCCCAAAATAGAAACCCGTGTATGGAAATCGCCATATTCTGAAAGTTTTTCAGCAAATTCATTACCGCCCATGACACCTTCAGCTAAAACGATCAAGCAGTGTTTCTTGCCGCGGTCGCGACCTTCTTGAATTCGTTTGGCAACAGTTGCCATATCAAATTCGTGTTCTGGAATGATGATTTCATCAGCACCGCCGGCAACACCAGACCATAACGCAATATCTCCAGCTCCGCGTCCCATTACTTCGATCACGAATGTCCGAACATGGGAAGTCGCTGTATCGCGAATGCGGTCAAGTGATTCCAAAACTGTGTTGATTGCTGTATCAAAACCGATAGTAAAATCAGTTCCTGGAATATCATTATCGATTGTTCCTGGGATACCTACTGCTGGAAATCCACGTTTTGTCAGTGCCATTGCGCCATGATAAGAACCATCGCCGCCAATAACAACTAATCCTTCAATACCGAATTTTTTCAATTGTTCGATACCTTTCAATTGTCCTTCTTCAAATTCAAATTCTGGATAACGCGCAGAATATAAGAAGGTTCCTCCTCGTTGGATCTTATCACCAACATCAGCCACGTCTAAACGACGAATGTCTCCGGCAACCAATCCGGCAAAACCGTAATTGATTCCGTATACTTCAAGGCCATCAAAAATGGCTTTGCGGGTCACAGCGCGAATGGCTGCGTTCATACCTGGGGCATCTCCACCACTAGTCAAGATTCCGATGCGCTTCATTTACACATTCACCTCATTAATTATACTTTTCTTAGGTCGCCCTAAGTAATACCATTTTGGCATTAATCACGAGTTACATTTTAACATTAAATTTGGTCCTTGTCTTGAATTACGTGTAATTAATCGCAAAAAATGAAAACAAGATTAATTTTTTGCTGAAAATTACTTGAAAACAACATTTTCTGTTCCCAATAATTCCCCTAACTGCTTTTTAAACAAGGGCTTATCGGTAACCCAATACTCTTCATTTAGTATCCGTTTTTTTTCACTTGCTGCATAGTACAATACCACAGGAATCGGTCCAATATTTTCTTGAATCAACCGATACAGTTGGTTCAAACGATCCGGCTCCTCTTTTTCCGCCGTGATTCGCAAGTAACAAGTTACTTGAGGAATCGCCGCTTCGATTGTCGCTGCTAATTCTACCTTGTCAGCAATCACCTGTATTTCGCCGTTATATTTGCTGACCTCCGCTTTTCCTTCGACATACACTACCGCATTTTCTGAAATAATTCCGCGAATCTGGCGATACAACTCTGGAAAAATCGTTACCGAGACTTCCCCACTGGCATCGTTTCCTTCAATAAAAGCCATCTGCTCGCCTCTTTTTGTTCGAATCTCTCGAATTTCCCGCAAGTAAAGCAATAGATGAATTTTTTGATTTGGCAGAATCTCGGTTACGTTACGAACCCCTTTTGCTCGTTGCACACGGGTAAATTGTTCTGCCGGATGTCCGGATAGATAGACGCCTAGATACTTTTCTTCCAACGCCAATTTTTCTTCCAGTTGATATTCCTGAACCTCATGTGCTTTCAACGTCATCACATCCAGCAAATCAAGACTGCCGCCGCTGTACTGAACATTTTGGATTTTCCCTGTTATTTCTGATGCCAATTGCCGGCGATGAGGTTCCAATTCATCAAATGCACCGATTTCAATCAACGGGCGCAAGACTTCTTCCTTCAACCACTTCCGATCGATGCGGGTCAAAAATTGATCAAAAGAAGTGAAGGGTCCATTTTTCTTGCGCTCCTGCAAAATCTCCGTCACAAAATCCCGGCGGCTCCCTTTCAAACTGCTTAATCCAAACCGGATAACCGTTAAAGACTGCAATTGAAAACTATAGCTGCTGTGATTGATGGACGGCGGCAAAATCTGAATCTTGCGTTTCTTCGCCTCATTCAAATATTCCTTAACCTTGGTGGGATTATGACGAACCGAATGCAGCAAGGCGGCAAAGAATGGACCAGGGTAATGAACTTTCAAATATGCCATTTGAAACCCAACAAAGGAATACGCAAATGCATGGGAACGATTGAAGCCATAATTTGCAAAACGTTCGATATAATCGTAAACATTATCAGCTGTTTTTTTATCATGACCGTTTTTCATAGCACCATCAATGAAATGTCGCCGTTCTTCATCAAGAATCGTTTTTTTCTTTTTACTGATCGCCCGTCGCAAAATATCTGCTTGCCCAAGGGTAAATCCAGCCAGCTTTGAAGCGACCTGCATGATTTGTTCTTGATAAACCATGATACCATAAGTATTTGCTAAAATCGGGCGCAAACTCTCATCTGGGTAATAAACCTTCTCCAAACCTTTTTTGCGTTTAATAAATGCATCAATGTTTTGCATTGGTCCTGGTCGATAAAGCGCATTGACAGCAGCAATATCTTCAATACTTTCAGGTTCTAACCGTCGCAATACATTTCGAATCCCTGCTGATTCAAACTGGAACACTCCGGCTGTATCTCCCCTCTGGAATAAATGCAGCGTTGCCATATCATCTAAAGGAATGTTTTTTTGCGAAAATTGTTTGCCGGTGATTCGCTGAATTCCCTGCAAGGTATTGTCGATAATTGATAAATTCCGCAGTCCCAGAAAGTCCATTTTCAGTAAACCCACGGCTTCGACATCATTCATCGTAAACTGCGTCAGTAAAATTCCTTCCGAACCTTCCTGCAAAGGAATGAAGTTCAGCAGATTTTGATCGCTAATGACTACTCCGGCAGCATGGGTTGACACATGTCGCGGCAATCCCTCTAAAAGTTGCGCAATCTGAAACATCCGGGAATTTTTTTCACTGCTCTCGACTAATTCCCGCAGTTTCGCAGATTCTTGATATGCTCGATTCAGTGTCATTTTTAAGGCATTCGGTACTGCTTTTGACCAACGATTGGCTTCACTTTGCGATAAACCAAAAACTCGTCCGACATCCCGTAACACCATTTTTGCCGCCATTGTTCCGAAAGTCGCAATTTGTGCTACTTGAAATTTTCCGTATTTTTCCTGAACATAATGTAATACCTCTTCACGGCGATTATCGGGAATATCCAGATCAATATCCGGCATGGTGTAGCGTTCCGGATTTAAAAAACGCTCAAAAAGCAATTGATAGCGGATCGGATCCACATCAGTAATGCCGAGAACGTACGCCACCAGCGAACCGGCGGCCGATCCCCGACCAGCACCAGTGACGATTTTTTGCTGATGGGCAAAATCCATTACATCCCAAACAATTAGAAAATAATCATCAAACCCCATTTGATGGATAACAGATAATTCATAGGTCAAACGTTGCTGATAGCGATCATCGGGTGTCTCTACTCGTTGAGGCAGTCGCTCCCAACAGAGTTCTTTCAGAAATTCCCCGCTGGGTTGCTCCACAGGGTAATGTGGCAAAAGTGTTTGATGCAGTGGAAATGTCCATTGGCAGGCTTCACCGACGCGAATTGCATTTTCCACAGCTTCTTCTGAGAAATGAGCGGTCAACTCAGCGACTGGTTGTAAGCAGGAATTCTGGGAAGCGACAGTGATTTGTTGGAAATCTTCCAACTGTGTGCCGTTTTTAATGTGCTCCATTACGGTAATGGCCGGAAGCTCATCCTCCTCAGCTGTATTTACCCGATAAATACCACAAGGAGGAATACCATTTTCCTGCCACCAATCAACCAATTCTTCCTCAAGAGGAAATTGAGGAGAAATCCCATAGTAAAGATTCCCTGCTTCAAAAAGTTCTTTAATTTCTTTTAACCGTTCCTCAGCAATCCCTTGGCTTCCCTTCAAGTAGATCGGCTCATTTCTTTCAGGAAAAATCCCGATTAAGTCAGTTAACTTGCCAAATTTTTCAAGTGTAACTTGTCCTGTGATCATCTTTTCACTGGAAAGCTGGATTAATTTTTGATACCCGGCTAAATTTTTTGCAAATAATAAGAGTTCGTTTTCATTTCCCTGTACATCTGAAAAATAGTCCAAATGCAACCCGATGATTGCCTGCATGCCCTCTTTTTGACAGACTTGATAAAATTCAGCCGCTCCTGCCAACACATTCCGGTCACAAAGCCCGATTGTCTGATATCCCTGCTTTTTTGCTTCCTGAACAAGTCGGGGAATCTGCAACGTACTTTGCAGTAATGAATAAGAAGAAATCGTATATAATTGAGGAAAATCCATTATTTACTGCCCCCAAGAAAATTTTTTTGAAAATGCTTGAAATGTTTACAACTTGAAAAAATATGGTACACTATAGTCGAGAAATCACTATGCACTTGGAAAAGAGGTGTCTTGATGCGCTATCTTGTCACATTATTTTGGACCTTTATTTTAGGACAGGTTGTCGGCTATATCGGAAGCTCCCTAGCTAGCGGAACATATGATTTTATGCTGACCACAATCATTTCAATGATTGCCGGTGTGTTTATCCTCTTGATTGGCACAATCGCAACGCCCAAAAAAGCGGCCCGCTAATTTGTTTAAAAGAGAAAGGAAGTAACATTCCTTTCTCTTTTTTTATAGCCCAAAATACTGCTTTAGATTTTGACTCGCAAAATTTTACGAAAATTAAATGTTGATAAAACGATATTGACTAAAACAAAACCACTGGTCACCCAAAATACTGCACGATAGCCAAAACCATGGGCAACTGTTGAACCAACCATTGGTCCTAAGACTTGACCAAAGTTGGAAAACATTTGGTTGTAACTGTAGATCCGACTGACTCCTTCTGGTGGAGTGATTTTACTGATCAATGTGTTGATGGAAGGCATCAGCGCCCCAGTTGAAAAGCCTAAAAGAAACCTTAAGGCACCCAATTGAAATGGTGTTTTGACAAATCCCATGGGAATGAAACAAAAGAAGGACAGTACCAACCCACCCAGCAAAACTTTATGATTACCGATTTTGTCACCAATTTTTCCTAAAGTTGGCGAAGAAATAATCGCCGAAACACCAGCGATGGAAACAATTAGTCCACTAACAAATAAGATATTGGTGGTATTTCCACTCAGTTGCCGTATGTATAACGTCAAAATCGGGCTGATGCTGGTCACTCCTACTTGTAAGATCAATGACGTAACAAACAGTCCTACTAAAACTTGCACATTGTCGACTCGATCAAAAATTTCTCTGACCGTCAGCATGCTATGTTTTTCAATCGGTACAAAGTTTTCTTTTACTAATAGTACCGTTAAAATCGTTGTAATCAACAAAACAACACCCGTAATAATAAAAACATTTTCCATCCCAAAACCTTGTGCCAACGCACCGCCCATTGATGGACCAATCAGATTTCCCGCAATCGCTCCTGTCGCCAAAGTTCCCAGTGCCCAGCCGCTTTTCTCTTTTGGTGCTTGTGATGCGATTAATGCTGTCGCATTTGGAATATAGCCGGATAAAATTCCCGTCATAAATCGCATAATCAGTAACCAGTACACATTTGGTACAAACGCCAACGATCCCATACTAAAGGTCATCCCTGCCGCTGCTCGAATCATCATCAGACGACGCCCTTTACGATCCGCTAAATTCCCCCAAATTGGTGCAACGATCGCAGATGCAAATGCAGTCACGGAGATTGCCAATCCGGAAAATAATTCTACTTGATTTTTTGGCGTGCCAAGTTGTTCAATATATAATGGAATAAATGGCATGACCAAACTGAAACTTGCCCCCGTGAAAAAACAGCCGATCCACGAGATCATCAAATTCCGTTTCCAATCTACTTTCATTACACTACCTTCTTTCCTACTAATCTATCTTATCCTATTTTTGAAAAGAGTGAAACTGCCAAACGCTAAATCTCGTCAAAAGCCAAAAAACAAGCGCAGAATTTCCATAAAGGAAAAATCCACGCTTGTAGAAATGGGCTATTTTTTATAAAATCGCAAGAATAATAAAATTAAGAATAAACAGGATGTCTACTACCCATAAAATTGGCGAGACTTCAGAAAATTTCCCTTTGATTACTTTTACAATCGTATAGAAAATGAAGCCTGCTGCAATCCCGTAAGAGATACTGTAACAAAGTCCCATGAAAATCGAAGCAAAGAAAGCAGGCACTGCATCCTCTAAATTGCTCCAATCAATATCTTTGAAGGAAGCCATCATCATCACACCAACTAAAATTAAAGCAGGTGCCGTTGCTTGTGCTGGTACAACTGAAACTAACGGCGAGAAGAAACTGCTGATTGCAAACAAGGCTGCCACGACAACCGAAGTCAGTCCAGTCCGTCCACCCGCACCAATTCCGGCGGCTGATTCCACATAGGTCGTTGTATTGGATGTTCCAAAAATCGCCCCAATGGATGTTGCAATCGCATCAGCAAACAATGCCCGATCCATTTTAGTATTCATTCCTTGACTGTCTTCCAACGCTGCTTCATCTGATTGAGAAAAGATCCCAGTCCGTCGACCAGTTCCGATAAATGTACCAATCGTATCGAAGGTATCGGATAAACTAAAAGCAATAATGGTCATCAATACTTGAGGAATTTTTGATGAATCGCTAAACAAAGATTGCATCCCTTCTGAACCAAAGGCCGCCCCAAACGTTGTGCCTAATTCTTTAATCGAGTTTCCTAATGAATTGGTTTGCCAATCAATTGCACTCAGATCGACAACACCCATAAAGATCCCGATTATTGTGGTTCCCACGATTCCGATCAAAATGCCGCCTCGCACGTTTTTTACAACTAAAATCGTTGTCAAAACCAATCCGATTACCGCTAAAATCACTGGTGCATTGTTGAAATTTGCCAATGCTGGAACAACGCCCCCGTTCATCGTTACATTAACGGCTTTTTCTCCTTCAACAGCACTGCTGGTAATAACTGCTGAATCAGCAGAAAAGCTCAAGAGATTGGCATTTTTTAAACCAACATAAGCAACGAAGATCCCAATTCCGCCACCAATCGCATGTTGCATGCTTTCAGGAATCGCATGAATGATCAGCTTTCTGATTTTTGTTACAGTAATAAAAATATTAATAAGTCCACAAATGAAAACCATTGCTAATGCTTGTTGCCAACTATAACCTAACCCAAAGACTACAGTAAAAGTAAAGAAGGCATTCAGCCCCATACCGGGAGCTTGCGCGTAAGGTACGTTGGCAAAAAGTCCCATAACCAGTGTTCCAATAACGGAGGCAATGATGGTTGCCAAAAAGACAGCCTGAAAGGGCATTCCTGATGCCGATAAAATTGACGGATTAACGAAAAGAATGTAACTCATCGCAAAGAAGGTCGTCAGCCCTGCTACGATTTCAGTTGAAACAGTTGTGTTGTTTTCCTTTAATTTGAAAAACTTGTCCATGAAAATTTTTCCCCCACTCTATTTTTAGCGAATCAACAAAAAAGTTCGGAAATAACTTGCCGATTCTCTTAACAATTACAAATTATAGGAATCTCCCAGACTTTTTACAATGTTTTATTGATTTATTTCTTAATTTTTTTATAAAACGTTCGTGTTTTGCTCTTTAACTAAGAAAATCGTAAGTCTTAGCGCTTTTCTTTTACAAGATTTTGCCCTCTTCGGCAAATGTGATACACTTAAGCGACATATGGAAAAGAAATGGATTCTTCCCTCTTCTCAATTTTTTAGAAAAATAATAGGCAGGTCCCGTGAATTTTTCTTCCAGAAAAGTTCGTTTTCCAAAATGAATAAGGAGTGTTTATATGAATACAAAATTGATCGCTATCGATTTAGACGGTACGACATTAAACGGGGACTCACAAATTACCCCTCGAACCCAAGAGGTTTTGGCAAAAGCCACAAAAGCTGGTCACGTTGTCAGTATTGCCACTGGACGACCTTTCAGAATGAGCGAAGGTTTTTATAAACAGCTGGCTTTAAAAACACCCATGGTCAACTTCAATGGTGCATTGGTCCATTTGCCTTACCACCAATGGGCACAGGAATCAGAAACCTTGATCAACCGAGAGATTGTATTTGAGATTTTAGCGCAAAAACAACGCCTGAATTTAGACTTTGTAGCCGCTGAAAATCGTGATACGTTTTATATTGACGACTTGAATTTTTTCAGCCCTAAATTTTTCGCCTCTGCGAAGGCTACGGAAAATAATTTGCTGCAAAATTTGAAAACAAACCCAACCTCCATGCTGATTCAAACAAAAAATGAGTTTGCAGCTGAAGTGTCTCAAAAATTAAATGAGCAATTCGCAGATTTCGTGGACGTGCGTACATGGGGCGGGCCCAACGCAATTTTAGAAGTCGTGGCAAAAGGAATTCAAAAAGCTCATGGCGTATCGATTATCGCCAACTCCCTACATATCGACCGAAAAGACATCATTGCATTTGGGGATGAACACAATGACTTGGAAATGTTGGAATACGCCGGTTTAGGTGTGGCGATGGCAAATGGAACTACCGATGCCAAAGCTGCTGCAAATGATATTACAGAAAAAACCAATGATGAAGATGGGCTTGCTGAGTATTTAGAAACCCATTTAGCCATTTAATTCACGCGCCAAACAACTTTTGATTGTGTTTGATGACCGAGCCACGGGAGTATACCTTCTGTGGGTCGGTTTTTTTCTTTTAGATATCTCGTATTTTTTTTAGGAGCAAAGAAATTTTTACTGAACTTAAGCTGCAGTTTAGGTTGACTTCATACAATCATCTCAACAAGAAAGGAATGATTCGTATGTTGCTCAATCTTTTACAAATTGGTTTTGCTTTAGGTTTATGTACATTTCTTCTGATTCGTTTTTTGAAAAAAGAAGAACCTCAGCCACTGGTGGATTCAGATGATCAGGAACACAATCTTTAAGCAAGACGTTTAGCTGATTCCCAAAGGTATGGGAACATGCTGTGGAGGAAGGTTGGTACTTCTCATCCGAAATTTTTGGGTATGCAGGTTCGATTCCTGCCTTCCACGTTTGACGAAAGATTTCGTCAAAACAATTGCAACGATAAATGTTGGCAATCTTTCCACCTCGAAACTTCGACGGCAATCACCTTCAGTTCCTCATTTGGATCGCTGAACAGTGATTGCCGTTGAAGTTTTTCTTGACAAAAGGCTGAAAATGTAGAAAATAAAGAAGGACCCGGAGAGTTGGCAGAGTGGTAATGCAACGGACTCGAAATCCGTCGAACCGGCTAATACCGGCGCGCAGGTTCAAATCCTGTACTCTCCTTATAAGTACATTTTAGAAAATATTTTAATTTCGAAAAACCTTGATAAATCAACTTTTATCAGGGTTTTATTTTTTCAAAAAGCATAAGAAAACATAAAAAGATGAAAAAGTTTTGGTCAAATTTTGGGCAAGCAATGTTTTTGTAACTTTTTCCGATGTGTTTACTCCCCTTGTTTTTAAGATAACAGAACAATCAAACTTAACCTTTTGTTCGCTTTACAAAAGGAAACATACGTTCGTATAATTAAAGCAATGAATGACAGGAGCTGGTTGATATGCCCTTACACGTATACCAAGACCGGAAAAGATTAAAATGGGATAACGGCTTTATGATTTCTGAGCACACGGCAATGATGGCCAATGAGAAAAAGGAACGCGAATTTATTTGGCCGGCTAAAGAGCTTATGACAAAAGACGAGATTGATCGCATATTATATGAAGCGAAATTAAAAAATAGAGCCGTTGCCATCCAAAAAGAAGAGATGAACGAAGAAGGTTTATACTCACCTGACGTTACCGGAAAGATACAAGGATATGATGAACTAGGTGTGTTTATTAGCGGTCAGAAAGTCGATTATGATGAGATACGTAGCGTAGAATTTTTTGAGGAAAAGAAATGGTCTGATTTAAGCTGAGGTGATCTATATGTTAAAAAAATCTGGAATCGTAACAAAAATCAAGATACTAAACACGACGAGCAAGACACCGCTCATCTATTTTAAACTGGACGACTGCAACTGTCTGATTGCTGCACACTCCCTCTCGTTTCTAGCGGACGTGGCGGAGAATACTAAGATAGTCATTTCGGGACTATATAATAGTAGAAATCAGTTTGTTGTGAGAGATTACAGAGTTTTGGGTCAAACGTGGATAATGAAGGAAATGGCTGAGAATCATATGCCACATAAAATTTATTAGTCTGCCTCTGGCAGGCTTATTTTTTTGAAATAAATTAAAAAAAGTTGAATTAATTCGTAAATATGTATTGACGTAAATATGTATTTACGATATAATAAATATGTAATCAAGCAAGAGACAAATTCAAAGGAGGAAATAAAAATGAAAAAAGAAGAATTGATGACTTTATTAGAAAATGGGAAAGAAGTTTATGCAACAAGCTATGAATCAGAAAAAGAAGTTGCTAAAGCGTTGAAAATTGAAGAATCACAAGTTGAATATTTAAAACAATATGATGACGAAAACTTTGAGTATAACGATTTGGAATTTGTGGACGGTGATATGATTTATGTCATCAATCGTTAATATCGACAATATTCAAGCGCTGATCGAATCTGACATCAGCGCTTGGCAAATTGAGAAAGAAACCGGAATCAGTCGCATGAATATCACGAATTACAGAAACGGAAAAGGCGAAATCGTGAACATGTCACTAGCGAATGCGATTAAAATCAGCGAGTATTGGGAAAAAATCATATCAGAAAGAGAATCAGAATGATTATCGGGGAAAAATTTGGACGTTTATAAAGGAATTGACTATCACAAGAAAGGATTCCAAACCGCAGAAGAAGCGCGCGAATACCGAAAATACCTTGAAGAGAAATATTTGCCAAAAAAATAACCCTCCTACTCGATTGAGTAAGAGGGTCTTTGATTACTTAAATGTTCCCCATGCCGCTTTTCCGACTAGTCGAACAGGGATATAGCGTTTGTCCTTCGTATAGATCCACGTATACCCTTCTGATACTTTCCATCCAAGGTACGCAACTTTTTCATGTGGTTTTAGCGCTTTGCCGACCGTGCCTTTCAGACTTGGTTTATTTGTCCGAGTGGTGATCTGAGTATCACCGTTGACAAACGTTGCCTCCTCTTTCGAAAAACCTGCTGGCAGCTTAACTGATGTTGATCCAGTAGCCCGTTTTATCAGCTGCAGATCATTCGGATGAGCCCAGCCCCAATCTTCCACCAGATATTTTTTGCTATTGGCAACGATTCGTTTGATCCGTCCTTGCTTACCACGCTTAGCTGTTGATCTACCAGCTCCCGTGGAATCTCGATACAACGCATCATAGACTTTGACTAAATCGCCAACTTTTCCGTCTTTGAGAGGTTTCGTGTTTTTGGCCAAACTAGATCCAGCTGATGAGCTAGAACCTGAGCTGGTACTACCAAAATATTTCTTCACCTGTTCTACATAGTAATTTTTAACAGCTACAATTGCTTTACCGTGAAGTGCAAATGATCGATGCGGACAATCCGTTGAACTCAATTCCCGATGTAGAGGGAAAATTGCGACAGACGGATTTAGCTTGTATTTTTTACATAGCGTTGCGGCAAGTTTAAAAGCCTTCTGTTCATTTGCTTTAAAGACGGATTCACTTCCTAGAGACTGACAAACCTCAATTCCCAAGTAGTCTCTGTTTCCGACAGAGTTTGCACAATGCCATGCTGAGTTACCATCGGCTTCCGCCTGATAGGTTCCGTCTTCGGCGACATAATAATGAGCAAAACCCAACTCGGGATTGTGATTTTCTAACCATGATTTGTAAAAAGAAGCCTTGGCATTTTTGCTGCCACCATCATTATGAATGACGATTTTTGTAGGATTCTTCCCTCTTCGACCAGCAATCCCTGAATAGCTTACTACCATTTACTCCACCTCCAAGACTTTGTTGATTGGCACGGACACCATTTGGGTTCCAACTATCAATTTGCAAAAGATTTCGTTTGACCGAACAACAGAAAATGTTCCGTCTAAAGCAAAGAAGTCACCGACTGCAAACCCGTCAAAATCTTTGACTTGTCCGCTTTCGGTAACTTCCGTAAAACCTTGCTTTTCGAATTTTTCTGCGGATGGTAACCCACCTTGCAAATACGGATCCAATTCAACAAATTCATCGCCAATCGTTTTGACGATAAATTTTCCGTGAATTTTTACTTTTTGCCCTTTTTTAAACATTAAACTCACACTCCTCGATTATTTTCTTGGTCGTCTTTGTCGATAGTATCTTTTCCCTTTGCCAACTCAAAAACTCCGACTGATGCCAATCCTGCGATCAAACCCGACCAGAGATAAGCAATCACTTCTGCAGGTGCAAAGCTAATACCCCACAATCCACCAATTAAAATTCCACAGAATACACCTAAAACCGGCAACAACTTACCTTCTGCAATGGTATATTTTTTCATGATCTGCACGATCCCAGATACAACTGGTGCTAAGACTGTTGCAACTGCTAGTAATTTCAACATTTGATCATTCATTTGTGTTCCTCCTTCAAAGTTTTAACAGCAGGCAATTATCGTTGTCCTCCTGTTAATACATAAAATATTTTTTGGATCAGCCAAGTTATAATGCCACCGCCTGAAACGGCAATCGTTAGTAAAGCTAACCACTTACCAAATGCCATCGTTTTAAACTCATAACGATGTTCTTCTTCCTTTGTTTTGATATTAAAAACGGCATCTAAAATCTTTTCATTTTGTGCAAACATTTGCTGATTCTGTTCTCGAAGGAATCGATTAGATTCCTCGTTTTTGATTGATTGCTCCTTGATAGAGCCTTTGATTTCTTCCAAGTCTTTACTATATTTCAGCTGATTTTTTTCAACGGTACTCAGCCGTTCCTCATGATCCTCGACTTGCTTTTGTAATTCTGACAACTCCGCCATAGCTCACCAACTTTCCCTAAAAAAAGAAGCCTAGTTTCCTAGACTTCCTGCTTACCTATAATTTCTTCCCGTTCATCATCCGTTAGATAATCCAAATCGTGAAAAAAATCGACGTCCGAATTGTTGTAAATCCCTAGATCAAAGAAAAACTGAATATCTGCTTTTGATGGAAACATTATTCAGCACCCCCTTCAGTTGGATCTTCCATTGGCGTACCTTGTTCATGAAATTTCTCCAACGCCGTAATCCGTTGAACCAGTGATGCGTTTTGCTTAATTAATTGTGACACCATCGCCATAACAGGTTTCAACTGTCCGTCTACGTTTGCGCCGGCATCGTACCAGCTGTTAGTTTTGTTGTCCCACGCCGGGATCAACATCCCCGTCGGCATAGGTACTTCCGTTTCAAAAAGTGAGTTGATCACGTAGCTTTCGTCAACCTCTTTTGTTGATCCGATATTCTTTGGATCGATAGACCAGATTGTTTTTTTCATTATGCTGTTCCTCCTTGTTGTGCTATCCAGTTTTGGATGTCAGCTACTTCGCCATTTAGTTTGTCTGTTTCTTGCTGTGCTAGTTGTTTGATCCGTTCCGCTGATTCTTCCCACACGTAGTCAGACGGCAAATCACTTGGAAGTAAGGCTAGCCCTCGGTATTGCGGGTAGGCGTTTAGGGGATCGTCAGATGGCGCGGTAGTATAAATCGTTGCTGGATCTCCTTCTATCTTTAATTCTGAAATATCAACATCAAAAGCTGCCCCATAACCCATGCGGTTTGGTTGGATATAGATTCCGGCGCTTGCCTCGGTATACATTGCTTCCGTATCGCGAGTGGTAAACACTAGAGATACGGTATACTCTTTGTTGTTTTCAAAATTGTAACCAATCCCGCTAATCCAATTTATAGATTGTGATACCCCATTTATCGAAATATCGTGTATTAAATAGGTGTATGTGGAATGACCGCCAATACTCGTGACAGAACCGCTGTTTACTACCATTTTGAATTTCATCGAATATCTTGTTGATAGTTGATATTGCCTCCCGGCAGTATAGAAACCAATAGAATTTCTTCCATCTGAGTTAATATTGATTTTTCCTGTTTTAAAAGTGACATTACTTAAACTTGCGCTTGGATGACGGCCCAATGAAGCAAGCGTTACTAAATTCTCTCCCGGATACTTTCTAGTAAACCGATCCGTCCCCTCTTTGTTCCACGCCCATGCCTCGGACAGCTTCATGTCGTTTCTCAGTTCGGTGAGATTCTGATCCAGTGTAGCGATATTCTGTTCAGTCTGTTGGAATTTCTGATCGTACTCCGTTATTTTTTGATCCGCGTGTGCGCCTACTCGTGCAGATTCCGCGTCGATTGATTCGATGGCCAAACTACCCGCTGACTGTACTTCGGCGGTATACCCATCCATCTGACTGATCTTTTGATTCCCATACTCGCTTAGTCGTTGGATTTCATTATCAATCGATTCCGCAGCGGTATTGCCTGCTGATTGTACCTCTGTTGTGTAGCTGTCCATTTCGAGCATTTTCTCGTCTGCGTATTCGTTCAAACGCTGTGCTTCGCCGTCCAATGCAGCTTCCAGCTCTTGCATTTTTGTAGTAGCTTCCGACTCAAAATCCGCCCACCGTTGCCAGTAGCTATCGCTGAATTCGGGCAGATTTGCGTCAATATCCGAGATTCCCATGTTGATGTAGAAATACCCTGCATGCAACGTCTGATCGCTTGAAAAATCAATATACAGCGTACATCTGATCTGACCGCTGTAGCCGAGAAATTCTTTCGGGATCACGAATGTAACGATGCCATTCACTCGATCCTCGATCTCAGGTGTGTAGATCATCATCTGTTTCGAGCCGCTGAGTTTCACAGCAGAGAGCCGGACTTGCGACCCTTCAGACAATCCCAAAGGTTGCCCATCTTTCAGAATGCGAATCCGTTGAAGTCCGCTGTTTTCATCATATGAATAGTATTGCGCCCGCTGTGAATCAACAGTATTCTTGACTGGACTGATCTCAATCGAAATCTCGTTTGTTTTAAAAATCTTGTTATCTTCATTCATCCCGTGAACACCTGCCCGCCATAAGCTTTAGATTCCATCGTGGTACCGCTGATCGAAGCACCGGTGGCACGATAAATAGTTGATCCTTCTGATCGATATACTATATTGTTTTCTGTTCCTGAAACGGTGTTTGAAATTCTCACGCCCGTCCCAGAAGCGGCCTTGATTGCATAAAATTGATCAGAGATACGCGAACGGTAGATGTTTCCGGAGACACACCGTTCCCATCCAAATGCTGTATAGCCATCGATATTTTTCGTGTTTTGAACCGCCCGGCATCCCTCTGCAGCGCCGTACATAGCACCGTGGAAATAAATAAACCATCCCGGAGCATTTGCTGCGTCTGTTTGTGTGAATCCTCTGACCGCACAGTACATTCCACAATCAATGAATAAAACTGACCTCACAAAAACGCCGGTATCTCCGACTGAAGCATCAATGACCGAAAGATTTGACGCTATGATCTCAAGCTGGCCGCTTGTGATATTGGAAATCACGACATCTTCCAGATACACGCCTGGTTCTACATAGATAAAGAATTTGCTCGTGGATAGCAGCGGCAGACTATTGATTGCCGCTTGAATCGTTTTGAACGGTTTTTCTTCTGTTCCATCAGCAGTCGTGTCGTTTCCTAATTCCGCTGAAACAAACAACGAGATCGAGCCGCCAGAGCCTCCATAGAGTTCTTGAATCGTTGAATTTAACTGAGTGATAGCTTCGCTTTGATTTTTGATCAACTGATTTACTAGTGTTAGTTCCTCTTTAGTCAATTCTTCCCCAGCCGCCAATCGTTCTCGAAGCGTTTCAAAGATAACCCCCTCAGTGTTGACCCGCGCATCCACGACTTCATTCGGGCTATCACCACCGGCATTCAACACGAGATTATCAATCCGTTTATTTGTTGCTTGATTTCTTTGATCAACTCGTGTTTCCAATCCATTTAAATAATCGACATTGTCATTAAACGTCTTCTTCCACTCCGAGCTGATCGCGTTTTTTACTAATTTCATTAAGCCCAACTATAACACTCCTTTCTTCTTCAGACCTGCAAGAATATTTGTCATTGTTTTTTTATTATTCGATAACGTGACCTCCGGCGGTTTGTTAGGTATCAGTGGATATTTTTTCAAACCGACGGCTTGAATCATCTGACAAACATTCAGTGGCTCGTAGACAAACGTCACTTTATCCCCACGATTTAGATCAATCGCCCATTTGATATTCACCGTTCCCGAAATGTCCGGATAATCGTGGATATCCCGCCTTAGTCGTGCACTCATACTGCTTGCGACCGTGAATCGATCATCGTTCACGGGATCTTGGATACGGATGCCCCACTTGCTTGATTCAGGCGAGGTATATGTGATTGGGCTAAAATAGTAGCTATCGTCTTCTTTTTTCTTGCCAAATCCGCGAATCTGCGTTTTCAGGCTATACGTATCGATCTCAAAGTGGACTTCATCGGTATTAAACTTGTACCTGATTTGTTCTTGTGTTTCATTTCCGTAATAACTCCGCGGATAAAACCTTAAGTGCTTATTATCCGGAATCACTACTGCATCGTAGTCCGACAACACTTCATCGATCAGCTTCAGATAGTTTCCATCGCCAAAATTCTCCTGCTCGATTCGGCTGAAGACGCCGTTCGTATTGATTACTTCATAGCTAAACCCTCGGTTACCAGCTGAAAAGATATGCGATAGACATTGATTGATAGAGAAAGTCCCTGTCATCTGCTCGTATTGATAGCCATCTTGGATCGTGTAATAGACGTGTGTGGCGACCACTTCTTTAAATCGCTGTGCGCCAACTGCATAGTCTTTCATCTGTTTGACGATAAATTCCTGCCCGTTCCAAAAAACAGAGCTTTCGTAGTCTACGAGATCAAATGAATGGGCATTAGCTTTGGTTTTCATCACCAAAAACCCTACTTCCCACGTTTCGTTTTCTTGCCAATTTTCAAAAAAAGAGTCCCTGTCAACACCGACAAGGATCTCTTCTTTGGTTTTCTCGAAATTTGCTATTACGATATCGTTCATTCCATCACCTACTTATACAGAAAACGGAAATCCCACGCTGTTTTGATACGTGAAACGTTGGAGATTTCAATTTTATTTTCGCCGGGTACTAACGAGATCAAGCCATGATTTGTATCGACCCCACAGTGGATGCCGTTTTTTAGTGGATAGACACCATCAAGCGTTAATGTCTCGCCGCTAACGGAATTGAGTGAATCACGGTAGATAAATCGCTCACCAGTTGTTGCATTGAACACTGTGAGATTGCCGTCTGACATTCCTTCAATTTTGATTTTCAGGTAATTTTCTCTTGGATCAATCGTGAAATCGCCGGCATTGAAAATCGTAAAGCGACTGGTCTGATGAGTGTATTCATAGTCTTCTGAAACTAAACCTTGTGAGAATTGCCAGGGTTCGTCTAGGCTGAAAGCTTTTAGGGTAGTGGATAAGGATTCCGAACAGCCTTTAAATACATTAAACGCGACTGCGTATGTTTGATATGTGTTATCTCCTTCAACAGCTTCAAATGAGGTGGGATACACTTCATACATTTTACCCGGTGACAGCTCGTGCGTGATATAATACGAGCCCTTTTTAAATATCAGTTCCATCAACTCTGTTTCAAGCAATTCTTTCTCCCATTCGCTTTCAAAGAAAATGTCTATGTCAAATTGAATTTCAAATGATTTAAATGATTCGTTAATCGGTCTTGATCCATTACTACCACTAAACTCTTGATACTCTACATTGTGGTTTGGGGATGCTCGTTTTATATCTTTGAAGACGATTTTCATTTTTCGCTGAGGGTCAAACCAACCACTCCCTTGATCAAAAAAAACCTTATAAAACATCAAACATTCCCCCTTGTATAGCTCAACTTAGTAAAGTTTTTTCCTAAATGTTTATCAGTAACAGCGGATACCTCATCGGCATCCAGAATTGCTTTCAAAACATTCGGTTTTTTAACGAGTTTATCCAACAGCGAAATCATTACATCCAACTTGTTTTCTAAACCGGAATTGTTGTTTTGTACTATGACTTTGTTGTTGTTTGCATTAGAATCAGTGTCTATGCTCCGCAAGTTTTGGACCCATTTAGAATTTTCAGGAATACCCACGCCATCCGCGTAATTAGGCATCAATTTTTTAGTTAATGCCGCTCGCAAGACCTTGGAACCTTTCGGCAAATCCAACATGACATTTCTGCTTTGCGGGATAAATGATTCCCCGCTCGGTAATTGGACTAATTCTTTGTATAGTGGTCCCCGCTGGTCATTGACGAGTGCTAAACCGCCTTTATGATAATTCGTCCCCTTTGCTAAACCAGCAGCATAGATACCTCTGTTATTCATTGTCTTTTCATATTCGTTATTTAAATGGGTTTGCACCCAAATATTTTTATACGTATTATTAGGAATACTATTAATAGAATTTTTAGCAGATTGGACGCCGTTGTACGTTTCATCTACTGCATGTAATCGTTTGACGCCCGGTTTAATATTGTTATAACTATTCAATCTATCTTTAGCATAGTTAAAGTTACGTACTGCATTTGTATTATCAGATAGCAACTTTTTCTTTTTCGGGTCAAGTTTATTAAACTCGCGCAGCGCCTTGCTAGCCTCATCCGTACTCATTTTCGCAGGACCTTTAGCAATTAATTCCTTGAGTTCGGGGCTTAATTTATTCCACGTTCCCAATGCTCCATGCGCTTGCATGGTTTGATAAATCGCATCTGCACTGTTGACACCGAGCGTTTTCCTGTCGGCATTGTATTCGTTCCACAGGCCTAATTCTTCGATGGAATCATATAAAGCAAGCATGGCTGGGTTGCTATTGACCAGTAACTGTTTGTCCGTTAAGTAAAGTTCATCCCACTTGCCAGCTTCACCCATTGCAATCGCAATCTCTTCTTTTGCATTCGTGGATATTTTTGCATTTTTCGCTAAAAATTGAAGTTGCTGCCAACCCTCATCTGTTTTAGCAATATCAACTAAGGTATCCGCCATATTAGTTCGCACTTCACCGGTTTTGGGATCAAGTGCTAAAGCGTTCCATTGCGCATCAGCTTCGGAGGTACCTTTAGCCAGCATATCCAAATTCTGAGACGTTTTTTCAGCCGAGTAGTTGACCATCCGCTGAACTTCTTCAGTGGTATAGCCATATTGCTTCCAAACATCGGCATATTCTTCAATGCTATATCCCGACGCTTCAAGCGTTTTGGCAAGGGCTGTAACCATTGTTTCTGTACTGCTCTGATACTCAGTATTCAGCTTATCCATGCTCTCTTTTAAAGCCACTGGATTATCTTTGTAAATTTCTTTTAGACTAGCCGCCTGCTCTTCATATGAGGCTCGTTCTTTATTTAACGCTGTTTCAATACTGTTTCTACGTTCACCAAGTTCTTTTGCAGATAATTTTTTTAAATTGACTTGATACGCGGTTTCTATAGCTAGCCGTTTTTCTTTGCTAAAACCGGCAGCTTTTAATTGATCGTCATTCAACATCTTGTAATTGTTAGCAATAAATTGACGTTCTTGTGTGGATAACGTCCGATTATTTTCGCTAGCAGATTTCAAGATTGCGTTAATTCGGTCAACTTTTTTCTGTGCTTGTTGGACTTCGGCTTTGTTAACCTCTTCTTGCCAATCCAAATACTTCTCGGCCTGTTCTTTCTGACCTTTGTCCTCGATTTTTTCTGCAGCTTTTTTCTTCCGCTCCAACTCTTTATCCAAAACTTTCTGGATAGAATCAACGATATCTTTATTCGCTTTGATTGCTTTGTCAGCAGCATCTGTCACGCCGTTGGCATAATCAGCTACATATCCACTCGCCTTTTCGCTCATCTCGTAAGACTTAGTGATCACTTTATCCTGTTCTTCAGTGACCTTAGTTCCCCATTTTTCGCCAGCAAGTTGATGTTCATCGTAAGCTTTTTTACCAATATAAAGTGCAGTTGCGACGCCAGCTACGGCACCGACTGCGATCAAAGCGGGGCCTGCCACAGCTCCTAGACCAGTAACTAATGCTGAAACGCCAGATGTACCACCTGTGCCAGCGGCAACGGTAGCAGCAGAACCGGTTTTCGTAAAGATACTTTTCAAAGTGGAGAATTTTCCACCACTAATTACAGCTTCTGCGCCGCCTTCCGCTAAAGCAGCAGTAGTTTGTTTAATAGCTTGACGTTTTGAAAAAGCAGCAATTAAATCAATCGTTGCCCTGCCGGTCATACCAATGCCTTTTGTAACGCCTCCGAAAACGGAAATGCCTGAACCAAGTAATCTTAATGTCGGCCCGGCGGCGGCAGCCAGTAGCCCCCATTTAATAATATTCTGTTGTGTGGCATCATCTAATTCGCTAAACTTGTTTACCATGTCGGTTGCCTTGTCAATCCAAGGTGTAACAATAGGCAATAGCTTTTCGCCTAATGTAATAGCTAACACATTTAGTGATTCTTTAAATCGAGCGACTTTGTTAGCCGGCAAATCATTCATAGATTTTGCAATGTCTTTAGTTGCACCACTTGCACCCTTGGTCTCGTTCGTCAGGTTTCTTAAAGCATCTCCGCCTTGTCCAACCAGTACGTTCATCGCTGATTGTGATTCTGTACCAAAAGCCAAAGCAATTGCAGCTGTACGCTGCGCATCCGTCCAACCTTCAGTGTTATTTTTGATTTTATCTAAAATATCAGGCATCGTTAATGAGCCATTTTTAAAATCTTCAACAGAAACGCCTAGCTGTTTGAAACCATCTTTATTTTGTTTTGATGGTTTAAGCAATCGCGTCAATGCACCACGTAAAGCAGTACCAGCTTTTTCGCCACCTATTCCAGCATCACTAAGCAATCCAACAGCAGAAGCTGTTTCTTCCACGGACATTCCTAAACTGTTCGCAACCGGACCAACATAACCCATCGCAAGACCCAGATCTGTAAATCCGGCTGAGGTAGCGTTGGCCACATAGGTCAGACTATCTGTAACACGCGCAGTATTTTGCAATGTCTCGCTATATGTTTTGCCTTTTAGATTAAACTGGGAAATAACCTCTGTTGTAACATTCATTACATCGTTAAATTGTTCCCCTGACGCTTTTGTGGCATCTAAGATAGACGGCATGACGCCCATTGTTTGATTGGCATCGTAACCTTTACGGACGATTTCAGCTAAACCGTTATTGATTTCCGTGGTGGAAACACCGTAATCTTTCGACCATTTCTTTGAGCTATCACCCATTTGATCGAGTTGCTTTTTATACTCAGCAGTAACCTTTCCGCCGTTTGTCAGCAATGGACCAATTTCTCCGATTTGTGTGGTAAAATCGGCGGCTTTTTTAGTAGCGACTACAAATCCAGCTGCGATTGGTAACGAAACTTTAGAAGTCAACTGACTTCCAACGTTGCTTACTCCTTTACCGAACGCAGAAATATTATCGCCAGCTTTAATTAATTTCTGACTCCCGGAATAGATAGCGCCAGTAAACCCTTCGTTTTTAACCTTAAATTCAGCGTAAGCCCCGGCAGTATCAATCAGTTGTTTTTTGTAATTGGCTAACTTACCATTCGCATCTTGCAACTGTGCTGCTAAACGCTTCGTTGAATCGGTCGCTTTTCCGTCAACAAAAGATTCGTCGTAAGCTTTCTTGAGGGAAGAAACTTGTTTTTCCTGAGCGCCAATGATTTTAGTCAGGCCATCATAACGAGCGCCGAGTTTTCCAAGCTGATTCCCAGCTAAATCAGCGATTTTCATATTCGCTTTCATTTCATTTGCGAAATATTTGGTTTGTTTTTTGGCATTAGCTACGCCACGACCAAAATCGGCATCATCTAAACCTAACTTGATGACCATATTTCCTAACGGTGTTCCAGCAGCTCCCAAATTAGTTTCCCCCTTTCACTAAGTCGCTCATTGGACGTACTTTCTTTTGCTTTTGTTTCTTAGGTGCAGTAAGCAGAATTTCATCGACATCTAAACAGTCTGTATTCATCAAATCCCGGATTGTCATTCCTGGAATGGTCATGATGGCTTGCTTAATAAAATCTAGTTGGAGGTTGTAGAGGTCACGCCATCTAAGTTTGCCTCCATCAGCGCTTTTTTTAAGCGTTCGTCCTCTTCCTTGTTAAAGCCTAGGACGCGGTAACGGATAATTTCATAGACTTGGTTTCGATCAAGAGAATCAAGTCCATCCAAAATTTCTTTTTCTTTTACACCAAACAAATTTGCAACAAATTTCGTTTGTACTGCGGAGTAATCTAAGTCGGTCGGTTTTATTGGCGTTCCTTTTTCGTCCACACGTTCTTCCAATTCCGCTTCTAATCGAATGTATTCAAGACGTTGTGATTCTGAAACAAAGTCGATGATGTAATCTTTGTAAGTGCCATTTTTTTGGCGTAACGTTAATTTCGCTTCTCTTTTCAAATTAATTCCTCCTAAAATCAAAAATAAAAAAGCTAGTCAATCGACTAGCCTTAAGTTTATGGTGTCACAGTTGGTGTTCCTAAAACTGCTTCTTTTAGCGCAGCAACATTAGCTGTACCAAATGCACGCAAGACTTTCATTTTCTTAGTCTCTTCACCGATAGTAATGTCGCGGGTAATGGCATTGTAAACATACTCGCCGGCTTCTGGCGTAAAATCTTCATCTGTTTTAGTTGCGAGCGAATAGCCATCACGATTAAATTTCCCAGCCAATAAAGCGAATGCCAATGGTTCTCCATATAGATCTTCTGCTTCTGCTACAGCGGCAACGTATGGCGGTTCAGTATCATCGCCAAATCCATCAATTCCACTTTCTCCGAACACAGTCAGGCCTAATAATTCCTGTTCGATCACAACTGGAACATCTAGCAACCCGAAGTTAGCTGCCACACTACCGGTTCCTTTTGCTGAAATCCAATATTCACGATTCCCAGCAAACACTTTTTGAATTTCTTTTGATAATCCTGTCAATTCAAAGCTCGTTGGTCCCCCTTCTTTAGGAATACCTTTCATCACTCGAATTTCTTTAGTTGTATCCGGTGTTAAGTCGGATTTCAAAACGCGTGTTGATACTGTACTAAATCCATAACTTTCAGCCATGTTTAATTCCTCCTAATAAAATTGACACCAACTAATAGTCAGTGTCATGAATTTGTGTATTTTTTCGATAGCGTCGCGCATCCACGAAACGCTTTGTTTCACTAAAATATTCATCTAAACCACCAGTTAATTGGCTATAGCCAAATTCCCACATTGCTGACTTTATCGCTTTGGCGATTTCTTTTGTTAAAATCCTCGATTGCGTTTCTACATTGATTTGATAACTAAATGTCTGTGACAGCTCTTTATTTGCGGCATAATAGGCGCTCGTTGGCGGTCCTAATGGCGTGTCGATGATGATAAACGGTTTGGCTGTATCGAAGCTCTCAGGCACCTCGTAAAATTTGATGCCTTTAGCTGTTACCTTTTCAGCAATCACAGGATTGGCAACTAAAGCATCATAAACTTGCATCATCATGTCCTTCATCGTGCCAATTCCTCCATTTCTGATCGCATTTCTTGCAAAGCAGTCGCTTCTGTTTTATCAACAACGCCTTGCAGTTTGCCCATTCCACGTGGACGGATATACTTCCCATAGCGAGTATATCCAAACTCGTTTAGATGGACCAACCGCCAACGGGACCCTTCTCCCCAACCGACTTGGATTTGTTTCGGTGGGCCTTTTTTAACATTTGAAACAATGACTGTCTCGTGTGTTTCGCCGGTATCAATATAAGATGATGCTGCATCTTCCACATCGCGTTTGACATTCTCACCAGTTTTGCGCAACGCCTTGTTGACAACACGTGTAGTTCGAGATTTACCTAATTTTTTCTCAAGATTCGCAATAATTTGGTCTGTTCCAGTAACTGTTACACTCATGAGGTTGCCCCCAATATGATTTTGACAAATGCGTTGTTTTCAAAATCAAGCGCGACATCAATGATTTCCCATTTTTTGTTAACATAACGATAATCGTCGATTTCGACTTTGTGTTTGTTTGTCGGTACATAATCCAAATATGGATCACGAATCTTAATCGTTACGCCTTCTTTAGTACCTTTCGCTTCGAGGATTGTCATGTCTTTCATCGACGGATTGTAAATCAAAGCCGTGCAAGAATAGAGATTTTTTTTTACTACCTCATCGGGTTCTGGACCATCGGATGGTGCATATTCAAAAAACGAGACAGGTGTTTTTAAATCACCGGTCCCGATTTCGGGTGGTTTATAATTCGAGTGAATCATCAGTGATCACCTCGCCATAAATAAGTGATAAGTCTAAAATATCGGATTGAAAATTTGCTTTGAAAAATTCTAACTTATCGTTAAAATCGTAACGCGTCCGTTGAAATACCAAATCGATGAAATACAAATCATTGTCGGGATCATAAGACCCTATTAGATTTTCGATTTCTTGGAAAGACGTTGCAAGCATTCGTTTAATATCGCCATCACGAGAGCTGCTATAAATTTGCATACGCTCTTTAAATGCAACTAAGTTTGCATCAGCTAAATTGTTCGCGGTTGTTTTATCCATCATCACACCACCAATGCTAATAAATCAGCTTTTAGCGTTACGCCAGTATAATCAATTCCTTGACTTTCCAAATAAGCTTTAATTTCAGCAACAGTATTTGTTGCGGTCGGTTTAGCCCCGTCTGCCGTTGCCGGTGCGGGGGCTACGCTTCCCCCGCTGGTGCAGTTTCAGAGATTGCAAGATTCCAAACAGCAGCTGCTTTATCATCTTTCGCTTTTCCGTACGCGAATGTTTTTGCAACATACAAATCTAAATCTTCGATTGCTAGTGTTTGATCATATTTTTTAACAGCAATACCGCCACCTAAAAAAGCATCGTAACGACCAGTTACAAAAGATAAGGCTTTGGCAGCCGTTTGCGCAACGGATTCAACGATTTTTAGATTGTAAGGCAACGCAGTAACATAAACGCCGTTTGCGTTTAACGAGGTATATTGAGAGCGTACATCCCATGCATCGGCAGGATTAACAACCAATGTTACTTTTCCAGCAACAGCCAAAGCCTTGCCGTTTTCTTTTGTGGAATGATGCTTGTATAAAGCAGTCAATTCTTTGACGGTCGTTTTAGAATCGGCGAATGTCAACGTGCCAGTAGCTTCTTTTTCTGGGTAAACGCCATCCACGACGGCTACATCTTCAGCAACAGAACGATTCAAACCGACGGGTTGGTCTTTACCGGTACCAGCCAAGAAAGCTAATTCCAGCGCAACAGAAAAGGCTTCGTCGATTTGTAAACGCACAAAACGTTCAATCCAAGCTGGACCAAATTGAGATAAATCTTTCGGCAAAACAATAAACGCTGTCAGTTTGTGAGAAATACTTTCTTCTTCGCTAAATGTAGCATCCAATTGACCTTTGATTTCACCAAAAATCTTGCCCCAAACGGCAACACCGCTTGTTTCAGATTTCAAGAATTTCAAGCGTAATCCCGCGTTTTTCAATCCAATTTCCGCTAGTAATGGATGTTCAGAAACAACGTCTTCAAAAATGTTATCAATTGTTTCTTCGGGCAACAATTCTTCATCTTTGTATCCCACAGCAGTATTGATTTCGTTAAAGAATTTTCTTTGAACAGCATTCAGTTTTCCGTCTGCAGTAGTACTTGCAGCATAGCTTTCTGCTCCAATTTCACCGGCGCGTTTTGCTTCTTCCAACATTTGGTCTAACATTTGTCCATACAGTTCACCTTGTTTTTCAACGGGCTCGTTATTTTGGACAGATTGAATCCAAGCCGTTTTTACAGTTTCGAATTCATTTGATAATTTAATAGTCATGTATCTTTCCTCCAATTTTTGGTATTAAAAAAGAAATCTCGCGAACGGTGACTTCTTGTTTTCCATATTTTCTTCATTTTCTAACTGTGCCAAAGATTTGCCATTGATCATTGTAGTTTGCTTCAAATTTTTCAAAGCTTCGTTTACAGCTTTTTTTAATTGCTCTTCCGGAAGATTGATTTGTGCAACTGGCGCTCGATTTTTCAAACGCCGCATTTCATCAATGATTTTTTGATTAATCATGCCCGAACCACCATTGGCAACCAAAAGTGGCCGTTCTGTAGTTTCAAACATGATTTCATCAGCAAAGCCGTTTTCGACCGCTTCTTCCGCTGTCAGCCAAGTTTCATTTTCCATTAAAGTCAAAATTTCATCTTTAGGCTTACCGGTTTTCGCAACGTAGGCGTTCGCTAACGATTGATTTGCTTTTCGCAAAATTTCGCTTGCTTTATCCATATCGTGATAATCCCCGTCAGCACCCATAGAAACGTTATGAATCATAATTTGTCCCACCGGACTAATTACAACTTTTTCGGCGCTCATTGCAATAATCGACGCAGCACTACCAGCCATTACGACATTCGCAGTAACATGCCCGTTATAGGAGCGCAACGCAGTATAAATTTCGTTTCCCATATCAACCAAACCACCATAGGAATTAATGGTTACCTCCACATCTTCCTCGTTGGTTGGCAGCGCATCTAAGACATCTTTTGGACAAGTTGCCTCCATTTCAAACCAATCGTAAAACCATTTTTCGTCGCTAGAAATGATAGGACCGTTAATTTTGATTTTCTTTGTCATCTGTTCCACCCCCTTTCATTAATTCAAAGTTCTTAGTAATCCATTGCTCGTCCATTAACGGATCATCGGAACGTTCGCGCCCCAATTCTTCCAGAATATCGTTGAACGTAAACGGACCAGATCCAGTCAGTTTTTCGATTGATGTTGCAAGGTCGAAAATATCTGGTTGAAGAACGCCGAAGATTCGAACCCGTTTTCCTTTTCTATATTCATAACGATCAAGTAATTTTGCATTTAATTCGTCTTGTAATTTCTTTATCAACTCGTCCACGCAAAGTTTTTTGAACGCTTTTAGATTATCACTCAATTCTGCGTTTTCCGATAACGCTAGGGCCGGCGGGACGCCGATTGCACGAGCAACATCACTGATTAGTGATTTTTTCATGTCGTCTAATTCTTTCAGCGATTGATTTGATGAGCCAACTTTGTTCGTGTACTCGTCGTAGCTAAAATTTTTGGATTTCGGAACGATGGCAACCGAACTTGTTTTAAAAGCTTTAAATAGTTTGTTCATAAATTCTTGCATTTTTTCCACACGAGTTTTGCCATTTGCATCTCGTTTATCGTTAAAGGTTGCAGTATCATCTATACTCACAGTGCCACGAATTTGATTGTTTCTCATAGACACTTCAAGAATTCGTCCAAATAATTCGCCGTAATCGCTAAAGAGCCCATCTGTAAATTTAGCAAGTTCTTCGTTGTTATACTCTAAATAAATTACTTTTGACATAGGAAAAACACGTTTGAATTCATAGTCTTTTACAACTACGTTTTCGAACGTATCCTCGTATACCGCGTATTCGTTTCGAAAAAAATCATCCGCAATCAATAACTGGTTATCATCACTGACAATCACCAAGACTTCGTTATCAAACATTAATTTGTAAAAGAAGCTCTGCCAAAACGTTGCCGCGGACATATCTTTATTCGGCCGTACATTTAAAATATAATCCCAATCAGTCGCGTAACTTTTCTTACCTTGGCGAAACTGAAATTTCGACATTGACATGGTACGTCCTACTAGATTTAAAACAGAATCAATCGCCATCTTTTTAAGATAAACACGTTGAGACGTATCGTTAATAAAATCAAGATCAAACATCCATTCAATTTCAGAATTTTTTTTCAAAACATCTAAAATGCTAGAAAATACTGTCATTCATACACCTCCCTTCGTTCATTAATCTTCAATGATATTTATCAAAGCTTTTATAAGCTCTCCAAGCAAAATAGGTGTAAAGGATTGATGGAATAATCAAAAGAATCGATAAAATAATTTTCATTTAAATCTCCGTCCAGATTTATCTTCTGATTTTTCAGGAGGTTTCTTTTTATAACCAAGTTGCAATAGTTCTGTTTTTGACCAGTAGGGCTTGCCTCCGGCATAAACTGTGGTCTTCTTCCGCTCTACATTGAGATAATGAGGTTTGTACATATAAATTCTCCTTAAAAATCTAGTGCATCCAACAAATCCAATTCTTCATCAATATTCGTTTCCGATATTTCTTCGCGTTTGTATAAAGCTGCTAGAAAAGCGTGGAATCCATCGGTTTTTCTTCTAACGGATTCTTTCTTCAAGAATGTTTTATTCCCTAACTTGTCTTCCTTGATGTACGAATTATTTGTGTACCATCTCATTAATGGATCATCACCGAAAATAAATCTCTCGTTCGCAAATCCGTCTTCCACGATGGGTGCAACTTTCGACTGCACCCCGCGAATGTTGCGGATAAATTCATAATTATAAGATTCCTTTTCAAGTAACGGCTTTAATAAATCCATTCGAAATCCGTCAGCACAGACGATTTCAATTTGGTAATCATTTCTTTTTTCATTCAGCCAATCAACTAAATGCTGGGGATCAATAGACGGTTCATCGACAATCGTGATAAGGCCTTTCTCTTCCCATTCCTTAATTGGAGCTTTTAGTTTAAAAGTGTCAAGAAATTGTTTTCTTGCAAAACTATGTTGGTGCCAAATAAATTTATCATCAACTTTAAACAATAATCCCACGCTGGCGAAATCTCGAATGCTCGCATAGTCAAATCCAGCTACACAAGAATATCCTTCAAGATTCGGAAGGGATTGATTTGTAGCCATCAGTTTTTCGTGTGTGGTGATATCTGATTCAGCATCGCCTTCCGTAAAATTCATCCGCTTAACAACAAATTCTCTTCTTCCAGAAGGTTCATCTTGCAGTTTCTCGTACTCTTTCATCACCGTTGAAAACAGACGTTTAGAGTAGGGGGAGTCCTCTTCAAACATCGGATTGGCTTTTGACCACATCTTTGGATTGTCCATTTCATCTATCGAATCCAATTTACAAATAAACGGAAATAACCGGTCATTTTGACTCTCGCCAGTAAAGATTTTTTGCGCCCGTTCTAAAATTCTGTCGTAAAATCCTTCTCGGACATGCCCATTCGTTCCATTATAAAAAGTCCTTGGATTTTGTATTTTCCCCAAACCGCTCCTTTGAATATCGACTAAATCAGAAGTTTCGAACTGATGTATTTCATCAAATTCTAAACAGCCATCACGCGCGGAATCCATCGTTTTTGGGTTATTCGTCCGATAGCTAAAAATAGAATTCGTCACGCGACTAGTAATTGCCATTTTCGTTAAATAAAATTGTTTCTCCAACCGATTTCTTTGAACCATTTCATAAACTTCTTTGAAAGATACCTTCCCTTGTTTTTCAGAGTTTGCGGTAATCGTCACATCGTAGTTTCTAACGCCATATAAAGGACTGATAAAAAAAGAATCTCTAGCTGACATAAAACCATTCTTTCCTCCACCGCGAGCTATAGAGTTGAGGATTTCATCAAAAAACACCTCGTCATCTTCTTTTTGATAGCAGAAAATGAAAGGTGTAATAAATTTTTGGTATTTAGCTAAAGGGAAAAAATTTTTCTCAGCATAACGAATAAACTTTTGTATCATTTCATCATCAAAATAAATATCATCTCGAATCAAAATTTCTTTTTTCAAATAATTAATTAATTGTATTCTTTCTTTGTTGAAAGGAATGATACCCCTTTCATATAAATCAACGTATTCATCAAAAAAATAAGGTTTCAGCAATGTCATAGTAGATCACTACCATCCAGAGCAGCATCTTGCGCTGGCTTTTGTTTTTCTTCCGGCAAGTAATCAGTAAGCTGTTTTATCACACGCTGATAAGATTGGTCGCGGGAATTGTATTGTTTAGCAACCGGTCGCTCCCGCTCGTACGGAATTTGATTTTCTGACTGAGAAAAAAGTTCATAGTCGCCTTTTTCAGAAATATCAACCCACATTTCATCAAGGAGAATTTTTAATCGAGCGGCTTGAGTGATTAACCCGGAAACTACTTTTTTCTTATCGTCGTCCATATCATCAAACAGCTTACTCAACCTTTTTTCTTCAGTAGCTACTAGCTTATTTCTCATTTTTAAATCTGCCATAAAATCACTTCCTTTCTAGCCCGGGGTGGGGTTGTGTGAAAAATAATGAATACATCTGCGGAGTTGACCCCATCCACCGGTTGATAATGAAATATTTTTAGTGAAACCTACGACCCCGGGGGTGTATGATGCAAAAATAAAAAAGACTATTTTTCAACAGTCTTTAAATCTTTTAATAGTGTATCACGTTTGATAGTGTTGCAATGTCTGTGCGCCAATCTAACATTATCCCATGAATGCGTTCCACCTTTAGATATCGGAATGACGTGGTCAATGCTAGGATAATTATTACCGCATATCAATACATCATTATCGTTAATGTAATAATCATTCATATCACAATGTTCCTTGCATAAATAACACTTCCCTTTATCTCTCTTATACAAACGTTCGACTGATATACTCCAATCGACAGAACCATTTTTAATTATCTTTTCCCTTCTGCTAACCTCACGTATTCGATAGTTATACTTCTGGTTGCATTTGTTACTACAAAATATTTTATTACCATAAGTTGTTGAAAAATGTTTTCCACATTCTTTACACTTCTTATCAACTGTGAACATCGAACGTTTCTTTCTTGCGTACTGCTTTTGTAATTCATTATCGTGTAGTCTTCTACAATTCTTACTACAAAATTTAGCATTTGATTTAGTCGTACCAAACGTCATTCCACAATTATTACACTTAATATATACTGTGTTCAACTCCAAGTAATTCCGTTTACGTTCTTGTTCACGAATGAATAGTTCTTTTTTATTATGTTCGAGTGAACATTCTTTAGAACAAAACTTAATTGTTTTTCTGCTTGCATGTTCAAACTCTTTACCACAATATTCGCAAGTATGTTTATGTTTCACCGTTCTATTTTGTTCATATAGTTTATCACTACATTCACGACAACATGTTTTAGCAGTTCTTCGTTTGGCTTTAAATTCTTTACCGCAAACTTCGCATTGCTTAATAGGATTAACTAACATTGGTATATTTTCTTTTTTAGTAATGTATCTAACTTGTTCAAATGTCAGATTCATTTTTACCGACATCTCTTTAATTGTTAAACCTTCATCTCGATAATTAATTATTTCTTTTGCTAAGTCATTTCGATTCATTTTTATCACTCCCAACCATACTTATATTGTAACATATTGTATTGATAATGCAATACTTTTATGGTAAAGTATTATCAGAGATTGGAGTTGATTAGATGAAAAAAAGAGTAACTTTCACGCTTGATGAATCAGTTATCAAGCAATTAAAAGAAACGTCTGACGAAACAATGATTCCTCAAGCGAGAATAGTTGAACAAGCTATAAAAGAATATTTAGAGAAGATGAAATAGTCTTCTCTTTTTTTGAACTTTAACGAGCCATTTCTCTACCACCACTCATCGTCCCATTTCTTTTCTTTCTTGCTAGAACGATAATTAAATCTTTCGTGTCGGCGATTGTGGCAGTTCTTACAAAACCCTTAGATTGTCTGGATCAAACGCCAGCTCAGGATAGTATTCCAACTCTTTGATATGATCGACTTCCAATATGGAATCATACTGAGTAGTTAATCTACCTTCTGCTTTACACCATTGACATTCATAATGATCTCGTTCCAAACATTGTTGTCGCAGTCGTCGCCATTCGCTTGATCCATAGAACCTTGCACGATCTGCTTTTGTTTTAACGCTGATCATATGTACACCTTCTCAGCCTTTCTCGTATATGCTCATCACTCTTATGTCCATGCCCAAGATAAACCAGCTTATACCGATCGATCTCATGTGGCTCCGCCTCTCTAATCCACTCAAGCAATGTATAATTATGATGCAATTCTGACTGATGGATAGCAGCGTGATGACAGATTAGATCACGAGATAATGAAATGTAATAGTGATACATGCGCTATCCCTCCTCAGACAAATTAAAAAGACCACTCAACGAGTGATCTAAATCCTTAAACTGTTTCAGCAGCACGCTACTTAATACAGCCAATCCTAAGATTGTTTCTAATGTCACCGGAGCGGCACTGCCCCACTCACGAACTGGTTCTTAAAACATTAGGAGCGAGAGTTTCAACACAGGTAGCTAATCTGATTATGCCAGTTCTATCTCGCCGTGCGTCTTCTACTTCCGCCACAGTGACACAAAAAGACAGCACTAGAGAATTCTGAAATGAGATGATCCACCTCTTTCAAAAAATTGTGCTGCCTTTTTATTTTGCTAAATTAATTTTCTAAGTGTCTTACCTTCATCATTCAATAACCACACTTGAGAGATAATGTAATCCTTGAATTCTTCTGAAGAATCGATAGTGAAAGAACTATCTTTTTCATTAACTGAAAACGAATAAACGGAATCGTCATAAAAATGAACCATCAAAAAACCATCAATACGATTAGTTCGTTTGACTCCTTCAATGATATCTGTTCTTAAAACAGCTTCCTTTCCCTCTCCAACATCACTCTTTAAAAATTTGTCAATCTGTAATAACATTCAAATCATCCTCTCTATCTGTCTTTCTATCACAACTATTACCTAGCTTAGGTTGCTATATACACGATACTAGGTCGCTCGCTTGTTCCGTTTCCGCGGAAAAGCTATGATATCACCCACAGAATAATTTTACGTATCAAAAGGAGGTTGAATGCCGTTGTGCGTTTCTGCTTGTGGGCGATATCTTACTAATACCATTATAATTCATTATTTCAATGGTTGCTGTTGCTTAATTGTTGCTTTTAGCCTTGATAACATAGTCTTTTTTGAATTGAACTTTTTTCAAAATGGCTGAATGATGTTTTCGGATATACTGGTACGTGTAACCAAGTTCATCTGCAATTTCTTGTAGGGTCAGCCCTTCAACATATTTCATACGCAATATGTGTTGCTCAATTCCTTTGAAAGAGTAAATAACCTTTCTCAGATCAAAGCGGTAATTCATTTGCACTGCCAGCTCATACTCCAAGTTATCTATAATATCCTCTAATTTACTAGCCTTCGATTCTTTTACCAAAGAATATCTTCCCAAGTCATTGGGGTTCTTCCATCTATCAAGTTCTTCTTTGTATGTTTCAAGTTCCCAATCAAGCAAAGCAATTTTTTGTTCCCACTCTTGATACTTACTCAGCCATTCGTACAATCACTTGCCCTCCCAAAATTTACTCAACCCATTCGTCAATTTTTCCGGTAATTATGTCCACCAGCCCCTTAATCTACAGGCGCACGATACCGGTGTGATCTCTAATCTTAATTGTCGGCATTGCGACCACTAGCGTAATCAGCAAGCCTGCTATGATGTCAGTCATGGTATCCTCATAATCGTCGTTTAGCAGCCTAAATCGTAACCTTCGTACTCCTCAACCTTCTGCCGATATACAGCAATCTCATCGTCAGTAGCAGGTACCAACCTTTCTATCTCACATCCGCTTCCCTGAAGACAGTACACGTTTTTCTCGTTCCACTGGTACCAATCGGCCCAAGCGAGCCTTACTTGCTCGTCCTCTTCCAATATTTCATTCCAGATTTTATTTTCTGTAACGCTCGTGACTTCGCCAAATGCCGGCGGATGTGCATCTGTAAGCTTGTAGATTTCTCCGATTGTCATTGTTCACCCTCCTGTTCTAATTTAATCTGGCAGTAAATCAACTTTGACTTTAAACGGTTCGTCTTCCCAATTTAGGCCTTGATACATATGTTTAGGGATGGATACCCAATCACAGCTAAACCAATATGCATATGTTCCTTCATATCTTTCGCATCTTCCAGGCTTTTCCCAGTGGAGTTTCAATCCTCCATCTTCATCTCTTGCTACCCATCCTGTCTTTACTTTCATCACTCTTCCTCCAGTACTTTGAGATCATAATCCGAGTCAATGAATTTTTCTGTTAATTCTGGATTTGTTGCATTACCCAATTCTGTGTAGATTAAATCAAAATCATCTCGGTTAAAGTCAGTTTGTAAGTAGTTATTGATGATCGCTCTGATACGGTTTTCCCAATAACTGCCCACCCCTTTATGCGCTGGTCTTGATAGCCAATGAAATATCTTTACTGTTATATCTCTTTTTGACTCTACGCCGTTTAAGCCAAAATAAATATTCTTGGTTGGGACTAAGATTAGTTCATTTCTTCGATTGATGAATGCCTTCGGTGATATTTCTGTTACAAATCCTATGAACTTTAGAACTTCTACTTGCACCATCACTCTTCCTCCGATTCGATTATTGATTTTCGCTTCTCTTTAAGCCTCTTCAGCTGATATTCAAGTGATTCGATTTCACTATCTACTTGATAAAGTTGTTTCTCTTTGTTAGGAGATGCCGTCTTTTTGACGAAATATTTTGGGTATCTTCTGCCGCCCGAATCACATGCAACCTGATAGCGATCATCGTCTGCGTATTCTTGATAAGTGGTTTGTTTCACTTCCCGAACATCGTCAAAATTAAGAATAAGCGTGAAGTCGTTGATGTTTTCATCGTTAAGAACGTATGAAATGCTGTTCGAATATTGATAGTAGCTATCAATCAGTATTATTTCGTTTTCGTAGATCCGAGGAACAAATGTCCAATTAGTACACCAGTAAGGATCAGTGCTTGCCCCTGTGCTAGTTCTCTTGTCAATTTCCCTTGCGTATAGTCCCGTCGGTATAATCTTCGCTCTATTTTCAGCTGATAACATTTTCTTCCTCCTGTTCCAAAGCCCATTGGCTAAAAACTTGTAATACTTCTAACTGCGCTTTTCTGGTTAGGTATTTATAGGCTCTAAACACGACTAATGTTTTAAATCTGTTTTTTGTATTTACATGTAACCTCCAAAATAATTCAATTGGCTCAATATCCGTGATTGAATATTTCTCTTTTAGCCACTCCAAGACGACCTGCTGATCGTCGGTGAGAGAGACTACTGGCTTCAAAATTTCCCTAACCTTTTCTAATGTATTTTCTGCCGTATCAACTCCTGCACTATACATATCTAAAATAAATTTAATATCAATAAGTGTTTCTTCTGCTTTAGTCATTCCGCTACCTCCTCATACCAAACCTCAAATACGCAAGGGTCACTGTAAAGATCATTTACTGCTTGCTCCATTTCAGCTACAGTCTTATCATATTTCATAATGACATCCTGCAATACTTTACCCATATAGCGTTGCTTGTAAATTAACCGGTAATTCTTCTTCACCACAAAACTTCCTCGCTTTCTGTTATTCACCGTACTCCTGTTCCAAAGCCCATTGGATGAAAACTTGTAGAACTTCAAGATGTTCAACAGCCGTTAGCGCCCCATATGCTTCTACATGTGGGGATGCATGAACAGGATAATAATCTGGGTCACCATGTTGCCAATGATAAACTAGAGTTGCAATACACTCTAAAGATAGCCAAGAATGCCGTTTACGTCCTGACCATTCCTTCTTTAACCACTCAAAAACTATCTGCTGATCTTTGGTGAGAGAGGGAGATTTAATTTCTTGTAGATACCGTACAGCATTATTTAAATAAATATCATTAGCGTATTTCGGCTTATTACCAGCCAAAGCACGTTCAATTTCTTCGATTGCATTATCAATTTTTAAAGTCATTCCGCTACCTCCTCAATCCCAACCAAACGCTCTCCAAGTTGTCCGGCAAGCTGTGAGTAGACTTCATTTGTAGCATCAACTAAATCAATAGCTTTCTCAACATCAGTAGTGAAATTCATGCTGACATTCATTGTTTCTTCGTCATTCTCATCGGCTTGGATCAAGACTTCACTTACATAGTTTTTGACCGTGCCGTTTTTTGACAATACATAAACTAATTGTTTCATACTTCCTCCACACTCCCATCAACCAACGTAGCGACTGCCTCGGCTTGGGTGCGGTCAGTAAATTTAAACGCTGGAGGTTCAGCTAAGTATGTCCAAATAGCCGAAAAATCATATTTATCTTCATCAAACTTCTCAAAATATATGCAGTCATCTTTATGCTTAACCACCCACCGTTTCGGCTTTTCGATTTCGTTTGGCATATCAATCGTTGTAAAATGTGTTTTATATTTCGGGAAATGTTCATCAAGTGGTGTGCCACAATATGGTGGTTCTTCAACTGGGAAATTCCACCACAAGCAATCTCCTACGTCTTCACTCCAATGTTCTGCCAAATGAGCTTCCACCTTCTCGGCTTGCGGTTCGTCTAGCCGGTCTATATAAGTTTTCGCAATCATAATTCCTGTGTAAACATTAATAGCAGTATCTCTGCTGGATTTATCCAAATCTAAGTTCATCCAAACTTCGTAAAATTTTTCTTGCGTTTTGGTTAATTCATCAATCAATTCTTGCTTATTCATCAGTTCTCCTCCTCGTGGTATTTTCCATTTTGGAAATAACCACTTTACTTTGCCACTTCTTTTAACAGCGATTTTAATTGATAAGCAGACTTACTTGTTTGACGATAAACCAAAATTACTAACTTTCTATCTATGGCTTTCAAATCTACATATTCAAAAACATCATCTGGATTATCCTTGCTTTCCTTTTCAAAAAAAGCAGATATGTGTACATCGTAAGGTTGAGTAGTCAATTCTTTAAACTTAATCATTCGCCGTCCTCCTGGCTTAAATAGATTTCTTCTGCCATCAAAGACTCAGCTAAACAGTCTGAGTTACAAAAGATGTTGTCACATCCATCATCAAACTGAAAGTAGTCTCTGATCAGATGATTCTCTCGAACAGTAATGCAGCTTGTTTCGATTCTCTTCAAACAGTTGGCGCAGTATACATTCCCTTTTAAATTTGGGTATGACATTTTTTAGCCTCCTGTTCAGGTCTTTTTCCATTTCCTTGAACTTTGGTCCCTCTATATTTCACAGCACAATCAGCATGTTGAAGTCTCCAATTTCCGTTCTTTCTTTCGAAATGGCCTTCGCCACGATTAACGAAACCGCCACAACGATAACAGTAACCTGAGTATTTATTTCTCATTGTTAAAACCTCCTAAGTTAATAATCTCTGTCGTTAGTGAACAAATTTTGCTTTTCTAAACTGGTCGAATTCGACGGGTTTAAACTATTCGATTAATTCATGTATTTTGGGTGTTCAATCTTCTGAGACCCAATAACACCTCTCGTATGCAGCAAATTCCACACGCTCATGTTGCGATACCGTCTTTCAAGCACTGCTATTGGCACGCCGTTTTGGTAATCAGTAATCATTACGTCGATCAATTCTTCTCGCTGTTTTTGCTTCTCTACATACGCACCAGTTTTCTTCAAAATATTCGTCACTACTGGTCTCGTGGTATGGAATTTCTCGTAAATCGATCGAATCGATTTTTCGTTGAGATACATCCAAACCATCTCTTTTTGCTCACTCTCACTAAATAGCTGGATTGTGTGCTTTTTCCGCGGCTTTTCATCAGTAATCAATTTTTTAGCGATTTTCCGAGCTATCTCCACATTTTTCGGATCATTATCCCAACCAGTCGCATGCGTGATTTCCGCTAATTCCAATTGCAATTTTCGCTTATCCGACATTTTTGTACCCCCATCCTATCAGTAATTCTTCTCGTTGATTGAGCGCTTGACGTTGCGATAGCGATGCTTTAACAAGTTTTGCGTATAATTGTGCTTCTTGTCGCGAAACGTAGCGGTAGGTCTTTGTGCGCTCGTTTATGATGATTGCTTGCTTATTGTCATAGTAGATTCTGATCATCAACTATTTCCAATGCGTCTTCCACAGATCGAGCCACGCCGTATAGCACCGGCTGTGTTTTTAAAAATTCTCCAAATCGTATCTGATCCGGACGCAATTTTCCTTTCTCGTTTTTTACTTCGATAGCGAAGAATTTGCCGTCTTTTGTCCATCCGAACAAATCTGGCCACCCCTTCGGCAATCCGGTATCAAACCATCGGCCATCTACTGTTTTTACTTTTCCCACATTGCCACGGAAAACGAAATGTCCATATTTTGGTAGCTCTCTGCGGATAGCGTTTTGAATATCTATTTCTGCTGTCATGCGTACCTCCTAAAAAATATTAGGGATAGTTTATTAAAAATAGGGAGGGTTTAGAATTGCTCTATCCCTTGTCTCTCTAAGCGTTAACCGACTTTAGGGAGGGTTGGAGGGTTTTTCGTGGTTGCTTCTGTGTTTTTATATATATTCCCTTATTTTTATTATTTTATTTACTATATAGAAAAACTATCCCTACTATCCCTAACAACCGTCAACCCGTTGTCGCTGTAAGGCTTAAGCTCAGGGAGGGTTTGAAAAAAACTATCCCTAACCCTCCCTAAACCCTCCCTAATCCTGTATCCATGAAACATTTTTGTTTCACAAACCGGGAACTACTACTGAAAATTCACGAAATTCTTTTTTTAAATCAATTCCCACATAAGCAATTTTCCCGTTCGTTTTTTTCTTTTTGAATTTATCAATAATCTTTTTCCCGAATTGTGTTTGGCTAAATGGATGCTCATTCATATCCCTTGACCATTTATCATACGCTTTGAACAATTCCGTTGCCCCAATAGCATATCCGGGTCCTGTTTCGCAACATTGTTCGATAAAACTACCGATGACATCCATTTCTTGCCGGTATTCCATGGTTGCTTGCTGGATGCTTTCGGGAGGTTTCAATCCCTCTCTCTGCCACATTAGGCAGCCTTCGACAGCCCAATTAAATATTCCTGGCAGTTCACGCATCAGTTTGTCCTTTAGGTTCTTATCGACTTTTTCGAGCGGGATCTGAACAGTGAACGGAATCAGCGGCAATCTTCGCCATATACCATCGTCATTTCCCCGTATGATCGGCTTGTGGTTTGTAGCAAGCCAAATCTTATATTTAGGCTTATAGTCAAATACGTGGCCACCTTTAAAGCTGGCAGATACACTGTCGCCACCTGTAAGCTGTTTGATTAAACCTTCGTCCAAACGGACTCCTTCGTTCGGCTCTGATGACGTGACTAACCGCGCACCATCCAATCGGGCAATATCTTCATTGTGTCCGCTGCTGCCACCCTGTTTGACCATCAAACTTGACGCCTGCATTCCCATCGCATACGTGCCCATAATTTCAGCGATAATATCCAAAAATACCGACTTACCATTCCGCCCATTGCCAAAAAGAATGAACATCACTTGCTCTCGAATTGATGCTGTGAGAGAATAGCCGACTGCCTTTTGGATGTAACGAATCAGCTCTTGATCCCCGCCAAAAATTTGATTAAGAAACAATTCCCACCGTGGATAGTCAATCTTATCCGTGAATTCAGCATTCGAAATTCTGGTGAACATTTTTGAAATATCATGCTCATATAGAATTCCGTTCGATAAATCAAGATAGCCGTTTTGAGAATTGAACAGCATATCATCACCGTCGAATTCTTCAGGCAGAACCGCGACGTTATGCTTTAATTCCCGCATCATTGCTTCTTTCCCAGCGTTGTTTCTGGATCTTTTTAAATGCTTGGCTTTTGCTTCTAAATAGGCTTCTTGGTCTTTTTCAGTCGCACCTTTGGGAAATTCGACTGGTTCATTCTTAAAAATATCGATTGTCTGATCGACCCATTTTCGGACCGCGCCGATATTGTCTTGTTCCCAGTTCTTTCCGTTATAAAAGTACCAGCATTTATTGACATAGCTATATTTCGTTAGATTACCGAAAATATCCAGATACCGTTCGGCGTTGCCGGTATCATCATAGCTGTAGTGTTTTTTGAATGCTTTTTTTTCAATATCATCCACAGTTACGCCAGGGATTGATAGAAAATAGTCATCAGCTTTTTTCTTTCCTGAGTAGTGATTGGTGCTCTCAGATATCGCTTTGTTCAAAAGTCCGATACCATAAGTTGTCTTTCCACGTCTTTGATCGTATTTATCCCGCATCAAAGCTGACATACGGAAGATCTCGTCCATCTTTTGAAAATCACCGGCAGTCCAAAATGCTAGATCATTGGCGAATGCCATGTCCGCTTCGGATTGGCTGCTGTATAGTTTCTCCCAACCACCATCCATAAAAAATTTAAAACGCTGACCCGTGGATGAAGTAAGTGCAGTTTGAATAATTTCTTGCACTGATAGATCATTTCCGTCTTGCCACTGGCTTGAAAAATTCCCTTGGGTTACTTTTTCATTCTCAAGATATCGGCTGTAAAGGAATTCCATTTGTGTTTTGGGGATCTCGTTGACTTCGTTGTTATTACCAAAAAAGTTTCCAGTGATAGCGAAAAATCGACCATCTGTGTACATTTCTACATTCTTTTTTCTTCTACGGTCTCCAGGGATTTTAGCCTTTCCGATAATATGGATCCCCTTACCTGACATTGATATTTCCGAATAGGTTTTAGTTGAATTCATAAACACATAAACTAAGTTGTTTTCGATATCACCTTGTAGATACCGTTCTAAATCATCAGGAATATCATCTAAATCAATCCCAATGTATGGCGGTTTGAAATAGAATGCTAATCCGTCTGCATTGAATTTTTCAATAGCAGTGAGAGCGGTCTGAAAATCAGACCAGGTACTCTCATTTGTGCTGCTGCCCATGTTGCCCGTATGCGGATCATGCGGTTTTTTCTTCCATTTCTGCCTGTCCTCATCCCACTCACGCTTGTAAATCCCCCATTGATTTAATTCACGGAGTTCTGAGGGAATACGGTTATAAGTATTCATCAGAAGGGCAGATCGTCATCTTGAATATCGTATGCTTGAGAAGTTGATGGGGAATCTGTCTTAGTTTTAAATTGATGTTGAAGATTTTGAAATTCACTTGCACCGAATTTTTTGATATTGGTATTTTCATATTTCTTGCCATTGTATTCAGATTCTTCGTTTTTTACACGAACCTTCCCGACGCGCATCGCAAAATCATTCAAAAAATCATCGAAAGATTGGTATTCTTTCCCGTCAGGCAATTGAAACGCCTTCGCTAAAGCCATGACCATTCCTTTGTTATATTTATTTGTTTCCTTAGATTTCCAAACACGGTGAAATAGATGACTATTTTTAAATGATTGTTGGATATCGTTACGAATGATGAAATCAAAATTAATGAATTCAGCACCGCTTTTCGTTGCATCTTCTTTTACATTGAAAATCACTACTTCATAATCTCCGTCTGATACTGTTCCAAATTCTTGCGCTTCGTTGTAGTCTACTTTAAATCCTGTCATTGTTATTTCCTTCTTTCTTTTTTAGTAGAATATATTTGCCACCCACGTAGGTGCTTCCGGTTTTTCTTGATATTTTTCATAGGCCCAGTTATAGGCTCTCAAAACTTTATCCATCGAAATGTTACAAATTAGAGAAAATTCTTCTAAGGTGCTTAATGGATATTCCTTTCCGTGATAGGCGGTTAAAGAACCAAACATTTTATATAGCGGATTACCTTTTTCTGCCATTCTTACCTTCGCCTTTGCAATTGAATAGTTATATTCAAGCGACTGCTTTGCCGAGAATTTTTTCTTCGACAATCGAAGAAATTTTGCCTTTTCAGCATTTAATTCAATCATCTCTACTGCCTTGTCAAAAGTGACGGACGACTCTTTTTCCTTCATTTCAATTTCTTGCAGACAAAATGGACAGTGCGGTTTATCGTCAATTTTTAAAAGACTTTTTAAAAGAAACTGTTGCCCACAGGTAGTACAGGTGATTTTTGGCGGTCCACTGCTGCTAACTTGCTTTTTCTTGCGCCCGCTTAATGACCATTCAAACTCATCGGCCGGTAATCCTAAATTAGCTCCGTTACCCACATGGTCCAAAATGATAGATGTTTTATCAGGACGATACCTCATACCACGCATAGACTGCTGTAGATGAAGAACGATTGATTGCGTTGGTCGGCATAGAATGATCACTCCTACATCAGGTACATTGAACCCCTCTGAAATCAAATCAACATTGGATAAAATCGTGATTTTCTTTGCTTTAAAATCAGCCATGATTTGATCACGTTCTTTAGTTGGTGTTTTTCCATCAGCGTGAACGGCATAAATGCCTGCTTCGTTAAACCACTGTACAATTAATTTACTAACTGCAATCGTTGGTGCATACACAATAGCTTGTTTCCCATCTGCGTATTTTTTATAATTTTTAACAATGTCGCCTTGAATCGTGGCATCAGATTCGAATAACTCGGCAGAGCTTTCAGCTTCACGTGTCGCATTTTTAAAATCGACTTTCGAACGATCAATGAGCGGAATTGAAAACCATCGATACGGCGCTAAATTTTGGTGATCAATCAACCATTGAATAGATGGACCTTCAACCATTTCTTCGTAAATGTCAGTAAAGCCTTCCCCGTTGAGTCGATAAGGTGTAGCGGTGAAACCCAATCTAGGAATTTCTTTAAAGTGATTGTAGATTTCCATGTAGGTCTTAGCTTTTCCGTGGTGCCCCTCATCTGTGATGATGAGAGAGAGCGGCGGCAACGTATTTAACCGGTTCTTTGCCATCACAGCGGACAGTACGATTACTTTTGAAAGGTCCGCATCGTTTGCCTCCAATGTTTCTCGAATGTTATCTAGCAACTCTCTCCTGTGGGCTAAAAACAATACCGTGCCGCCTTTTTCCGTTGCTAGTCGAACAATTTCGGCAATAACGACCGATTTTCCACTCCCCGGTGGAGATTGAATAAGCACTCCGATTTTCCCATTAGCTAGATGCTTTCTGCTTTCCGTCACTAGTTTGTTTTGATACGGTCTGAGCTGATACATCGCTCTCACCACCAATCAAAAAAAGTTCTTCAGCTGGCGCTGCTTTTCGCTGATCCAAGCGGTTTTTCGCATACACAGCATCGTTTCCTTCCAAGATGATTCCGCGGTTGCCAGTATCGGGATTGATAATCATTCGTCCGACGATATCCGTTAATCCCATAAGGTTGTCTCGAACGCTATCTCGAATTTGCGGTGCGTATTGGTTAAACGTTTGTCCACGCTCGGTGGTAATTTCTCGCTGATTCTCCCATGCAGTAACTAAAATATTGATATCCTTTAGCAAATAAATCGTTGTCATAATACGAGCAAAATAATTCGTCCATTGACTGTAGTCCTGAATTTCATTGCTGATTCCATTTTTCGAAGTCCGCCCACGTTCGACGAACCAATCTTTTTCAAAACTAGAAATATTATCGATGACTAAATTGTCATAGCTTTTAATTAACGCTGGTGCCTCTTTAATAAACTCCGTGATAAACTCATGTGGATGAACTCGGTCGAATTCGATAATATCTATATCAGTTAGACCGGCTAATACTTTTGTTGAATCATCCATATCAAGAACTAGCGTTTTGCCTTTAACGAATTGGACCAACGATGTTTTCCCTGTTCCTGGTTTGGCATAAATCATAATGCGCCAATCTTTATCTTTACGTAGATCAACTGCTTTTTTTATTTTCATCAATCGCCACCTTCTATCACAACATTATCCAATCCATATTCGATAAACTTTTCTACCAATCGCCGCAAAGGAATACCCGTTTCTGCCTTTAATGCAAGTAATTTTTGATGTTGTTCGGTATCAATAAATACTGGCATAGTGGCCTTTGATTCTTTTTCTGCTTTCAAAACTAACTTCTTATCTGTCATTTATTTTTCACCTTCACTTTCACTTCGACATCTTTCATTTCCGCCTTTAAATAAGGTATCGCCATTCCGTTATCATCCACAACCAAGCCTTCACCAGTTATGTGAAAGACACCGTCAACAAGCAACTGCTTCGTGTCGTTGGCAATCAATTTAAAGGTTGTTTCTTCCTTCAAAAGTCCAATATGTTCTTCCTGCATATAGCGTAAGAATTTTTCTTTTTCGTTTTTTTCAGTCGGTTGGACTAATTTGTAAGTCGCTTTGCTTTTAGGATTTGGATATTTTTTTGAAACGATGAAGCTATCCGTTTCAATGAATTTTGCATCACCTAAAAGTTGTAATTGCAACGTTCGCCCCGCATCAATTTCTTGTTTGATTGCCTGCAATGCGATTGTTTTTTTATCTTGTAAATCAGCGATTTGGCGGTCATACTCGTTTTGCAATGCACCAAAATCGGATTCTAGTTTTTCGAGGTCCATGGTTAGCTGGTCAAGATTCAACGATATCGGCTCCTCTCTTTGGTCTTAAATCAAAGAATTTCGCATACCCGTTGTCTGATATCCAAGCAAGCAACGCTTCTTTGATGACTTCGGAATACTCGCTTGGCAGCATTACTTCTCGCAATGCCTCGTTCGCTTCGCCAGCGGTTAGTTCTTCCACATACTCTTTCGTGTATCGTTCCAGATTTTCTTCAAGTAGCAAACCATCAGCATTGATATAAACGGTGCTGTTTAGATAGATGTCATCGCTGTATAGATCCGTTAAAATCGGTCCCTCATATTCAGGTTCTAATGGAACGCCCAAACTGTCAGTTTTCATCATCTTCAAGCTCCTCCAATTCATCAGCGGGATTTTGAAGCACAAAGATTTTTGTTTTCAGCGATGCATTTTCAGCTTTTAGAGCTTTGATTTTTTCGTCTTTCTCCCACCCCTCAAGTCTGATTTTGTCGATTTTATCAGCGGATGTTGATACAGCCTTAATCAATTCTCGATACTCATTTAGCGTGATTGTGACCGTCAATTCTTGATTGGTAACAAAGTTGTTTTCGGAATTAGAATAGTCACCAAAATTTTTAGTGTAATAAACCGGTTCGTTTGTAATTTGTTCTGCCATTTATATCCTCTCGCTTCCGTGGTATAATTTAGTAAATGTTTTTTCTTGACTAGCTAACTTTCGTCGGTGGGCTAGTCTTTTTTTGCGACTAAATTTATCGCATTTCCAAACGGTTGATCGATAAGATTCAATTTTCCGTTTCCAGTTGAAGCGAACAATCCTTTTAGAAACGTTTGAATCATCATTTGTTGTTCTGCGGTCAATGCGATTGGGTAATATTGACCGTTTATGATATACATAACAGCAAATGTTTCGTTCATGTTCTCACCTCTTTCAATTTGGTATTGTTCATTCGTGCTTTTAGCCGTATACTAAATCCAACTACAATGTAAGGAGCGCGTATGACACGATATTCAGACAGGCAAGAAGGCCTCGCAACACTAAAAACAATCGATTTAAACAGAAAAGATTATCTCTTGATTCATTATTCTTGTGAAAGCTTCTATAACAAGGAAGATGGTAAAAGCCCCAGAATCACTTCTATCGCAGTTCGTAAATTTGATGACGGTCAAACAGACCTTTTTGCTATTCACAAAACCGCGGAAATTAAGGGCATACCGTTTTCTGAAATAGAAAACAATTACGATGAAATAGAAAAAGCAATGCTAGATAAATTCTTTCAATTTGTACAACCCAATAGTGGAAAAAAATGGATTCATTGGAATATGCGTGATACTAATTACGGTTTCAAAGCGATTGAACATCGTTATGAAGTTTTAGGTGGTTTCCCAACCAGAATTGACGACCAAAACAAAATTGATTTGTCCCGATTATTCATTCATCTGTACGGTAAGCGTTATATAGGAAATCCAAGAATGATTAAATTAATGGAGTATAATCAAATCAATCAAAAGGATTTTCTAAACGGTCAAGAAGAAGCCGAAGCATTCGCAAATCGAAATTATATTAAGCTAAGTATGTCTACTGCCTCAAAAGTCGACTTGTTTTCTAACTACTTGACGCAAGCTATCGATAAAAAATTAATGGTCTTGACGAAAAAATGGGAATTAAATGGAACTTCAATTATTGGTAAGTGGTATTCGTTTAAAGAAACTATTTTTTATAAACCCTTGGTCTTGATAGTGAATATCATAATCGGGATTGTTTTAGAGCGATTTTTCATTTCCCGATTTTTTTAAAATGTCACTCTTCATTTGAATAGCTTTCTCTCTTGTAAAAACTATGGTCTGGTCAAAAAATTCATGATCGATGTAATATTGTCTTTCGTTCACATTAGATAATTTTGAAATAATCCAATTTAAATGAGCAATTGTCTCGATTTCCACCTAGTCAGCCTCCTCGCTGGCTTTTTTGTATTTCCAAAATCCATTCGTCATAAACAATGATCCATGCAATCGCCAATGTTGGAGCAACTACCTGCACCCAAAGCGGGATATCCCCGGTCAACAACATGCCTAAAGTGACCAAGATGCCCGATAGCGCAATGCGCCGCATCCACCAGATTTTTTTCATTTCTTTCTCCTTTCGATGATTATCATCGCCGTCATAAACAGTGTGCTAAAAATTGCGATGGCTAAGATGTTTTTCCATATCACCATCCGAAATCAGTCCAATGCTTATCAAGGAACAACGCCATTTCGCGAGCTTTAAATTTCCACGGGCTACCTTTTGCCCCCTTGTGGACGATATAACCCTCATCCATCATTTTCTTGATTTCATGGCTGTATTTGGGATTGTAGAGAATGTTGTCTTCAATCCACTCTTTTGATTTGTTTCCTAACCAAGCACGTAAATCGGCGTAGTTCCACGTTTTACCAAGCAGCGATTCGTTTTCACCAAGCATCGTTGTATCCACGATTTTTAAATTTGGTGGCAGTTCGATTGGTACGACCACTTGAAATTGTTGCGCCATGTCGATTCTCCTTTCTATTGATTAAAAAAGTTTCTCAATTGTCGGTATGCTGCATTGTCGATCCACTATCTTCTTCAACTGATATAGTGATTCTTTTAATCATTTACTAAGCTCCCCTACTTTTTGATCTGTATACTTCCGTAATTCGCTCACACGCTGTTCTAACTGCTCCTTGTCGTTTTGCACCGTGGACAGTTGTTGGCGCAAGCTATCGGATTCCTGTTGCTTTGTAGCGATCTCCTGTTGCTTTTGTTCGATTTCTCGTTGCTTGGCTTCAATTTCCTTCTGCTTGTCCGATTTGATTTGCTCAATTTCGGCTTTCAGCTGCTCCTGCGTGCGAGTGTTGTTGGATAGCTGTGATTCGAGTTCTGACACACGTTGCGATTTGGTTTGTCCGTATTGCAACACTGTGTTGAAGTTTGCTTTGATCGTGTCTAGGTCTTGAAATGCGTTGCTTGCTGCATAGCCGATAACGCCGCTACCTAGTGCTAGTCCGATGATTGCTGTTGTTTTTGCTAGTTTGTTTTTCAATGTTGTTTCTCCTTTGGTATAATTTCCTTATCAGTCAGTGGTCGGCTGAAATAATTGATAAGGTGGTGAAAATTTATGAAAGACTATAAGTTAGATTTTCAATCTGAATTGCCTGTTGAGTTTGCAAATGAATTCAAAGTTGAGTTGCCAGCTAAGACTCGTACAGTTTTTACTATTAATCACGATATGGTTCTTCAAGAGTTTGAAGATGATACTGTAATATGCGTTACTCGTGATGATGAGTTTTTAACTATCTACTCAAATCGAAAATTCAACCAGACAATTCCAGTTAGAAGCAAGAAAGTGGTTATTTCTTTTGAGGAATAATTTTCCCTTCTCCTGTTTGTGAATCGTATTGTAGTTTCGATTCTAGATGTTTTCTTCTTGGTTGCTCTGGGCTACTCGCAATAGCTTGGAGCAATTTTGCTATTTCTTCTGGCGTTGCTTTGATTGTGATTTCCATGGTTAGGCCTCCTTTATTTCAAATACAACTCGCTCACGCCTAATAAATCAGCAAGATTAATAAGCGATTCTTTATATGATTCTTGTAAGTCTTCAACAGTTGCGATTTTTCCGTCAATTGTAATGTTTTTAGCATCGCTCAACTCAAACAAATCTTTTAGAACATCAATTATGTTGTCATGTTCAGTCATTTTGATTCCTCCAATTCCAACACTTTCAAAATCCCTGGCGTTGGCTCTAAATCATGGCTACTAAAGCTTACATAAGACAGGCTTTTTAGATACGCTGTGGCTTCGTCATAGTTCACACGTTCAATTGAGGTGTATCTTGCGACGTTCATTCGTTCTTTTAGTTTTGAGTGCATACGACGGACAAACAGCCCTTTCCACGCCTTAAACAGATTGTCGCTAAATGTTTCTTGCAAAACTTGCTCATGCTTGCGAGCTAACTTTCCAGCCGTGCAGTGGATCAGTGACGTAATTTCACGTTGTTCCTCATATGTGATCGTGACTTGCTTTGACATCTTGTCTAACAACGCTTCGGCTTCACTAACACGCTTGTCCACTCTGTTCTCAATAGCTCTAACTTCCTTTAAGACAGCAACTAATGCTTCACCTTGCTTGTTTTGGCGCTCTAACGTAAAAATAAGTGGGTCGTTTTTCGTCAATTGATTATCCATGCTACTTCTCCTCCGATTTCTTGTTTAATATCTTTCAGCAGATTTTCTACTCGTTTTATGCCTTCATCTAGTTTTTGCTTGGTATCTGGGCTTGCGCCAGCGATGGCTTGTGAATCGTACACAGTGACAGCTTGCTCTTTGACAAACTCATTCATGTTGAGAATAAGCTTGTGGACGTTGATGTCTGCATCACGTTGTAATCGTTTCAACTGTGCCTGCTCGAGTTCGTCATTTTCCATCTGCCGCTTGGACTGTAAAGCTTGTTTCAAGCGTTCCTGTTCAGATTTCAATTTCTCGTTTTCGGCATTAATATCGCTGATTAGTTGTGATGATTTTTGATAGTCTCCGCTAACTGAGTTCAGTTCTCTCAGCAAAGCCATATTTGATGATTTCAAATCGTTATAATCATCTGGCACCTTTTCGACCACTACTTCTTTTTCGATAACTTCCGGTTCTTGTTCGGTCAAATCATCAATCATTCTTGCTTGTGTGGCGATTTGCTCGTCTTTGGCTTTGAGCTGTTTTTTGAGTTCCTGTAATTCTCTAACGGTCATTTCATCGGGCGTTTTAGATTCTCCTTTAGAAGTGACGTGTTCTTTGGTTCGTTCTTCTTCTGGCAGTGTGGCGACTAGGTATAAAGCTCGATTACCTAAATTCTGCCACGTGTCATAATTTGGCAACTCTTTAGCTACTTTCATAAAACGATTGGCTTCCGAATGTTCAATGTTGACTGTTTCTAACCATTTCCCAAATTCACCATGCGCCAAGTCGTTTTCTTTTACATAATTCAATCGTCTGCCGATTTCCCAAATGGATTGACCTGCAATCTGCTTGTAGGAATTGATTTCAGCGGTAATGACGTTGATATCGCTTGATAGCGAAATTTCATTCAACGGGATTCCCCTTTCTGTTGTATACTCTCCTTAAAGGAGGTGAAAAAATTGGGTAAAAATTTTGAAATTAAGGGACTTGATAAATTAATGAAAAAGCTTAGTGATCCTGAACAACTTGCAAAGGAAATCATTAATGACGCTGGCGGTGTTGAGATGGAATGTCCTAATTGCCAAAAGCTTATCAAGGTTCCAACTAATGGAGTTACTTGTTCTTGTGGTCAAAAAATCACTTTTGAACCGAAGAAGTAATTTCAAAATTCACCGAAGCCAATTCGTCTGCCAACGTTTTGGCTTCTTTTAATAATTCAACGTATCGTTCAACCTTTTGGGTCGCTTCATCGATGCCGGTGATTGTCACTTCTAGTTTTTGTGCGTTCATTGTTTAACCTCCTTTCCGCACTTAAAGTACGGTTTAAATTAAAAAAATTACGGACGGATTCTATCTGCGTCCACTTTTAGTACATAAGCAATAGCAAAAATGTGCATCGGTTTAACTGCCACTTTTTTGTTTTCCCACTCACTAACCGTCTTTTCGTTGACGCCAAGCTTTTGAGCTAGGGCTTCTTGGGTTAAACCTTTTTCTTCTCGCCACGCCGAAATAGATAATTGTTCTGGCATACATATCACCTCACTTTCCTGCCTGTGCCTATAATATACCGCACTAAAAGTACGAAGTCAACACTTAAAGTAAAAAAAGTTTAGGTTTTCTTCTTTACTTTTCCTCACTTTAGGTATATGATTAATACATCGAAGGGAGGTATAAAGTAGTATGAAACAGTTAACGACAGCCCAACAGCAACGAGAAATTTTAGCAAAAAACTTAAATGAGCTGCTTGAACTAAAAAGAAAAACGCAGGCTGATGTGATACGAGATACCGGTTTTGCAGAAGCGACTGTTAGAAGCTGGTTCAGCGGTGAGAAATATCCAAGACTTGATAAAATTCAAGCTTTAGCAGATTACTTTAACGTTCCGCGATCTAGAATTACAGAAGAGCAAATTGACGGAATGATAAAAGTAAGTCAATTAATTTCGATACCAGTGCTTGGTGACATTGCCTGCGGTGACCCAATCACAGCAGAGGAAAATATCCAAGGCTATCGTGATGAAGTCGCTGACACGCTACCGACAGGCGATTTATTTTATCTGCATTGCAAAGGTGATAGTATGGCACCAACTATTCCAAATAACGCTTATGTACTTATTAGACAACAACCAGACGTGGAAGATGGAGAAATTGCAGCAGTTCTTGTAAACGGTGATACAGAAGCTACTCTCAAACGTGTTAAGCGTCAAGGTAATTTAGTGATGTTAATGCCAGACAATCAATCATACGACCCGTATATAGTTACTCCGGATAACCCGGCAAGGATTTTGGGCAAGGCAATTAAGATGAGCGCTGACCTATAAAAAAATACCCCAGTCGTAGTTGGCGCTGCGGCTAGGGTTACCCTTTTGAGGTTTTTTGTTATGGTAAAACAATTATATCAGAAATGAGGGATTTGAATGAAAAAAATGTTAATTGGGTTGGTAGCGTTACTTTTCCTTGTTGGATGCGCCAACGATGGCAACGAAGTCAAAGATTCCACAAAACAAACTGATTCAGAAGCAACGGAAATCAGTTCAACTACGGAATCTTCCGAAAAAGAGGAAGCAAAACCGGTTGTCACTGAGCTTAACGTGGCTGGAGAAATCAAATCTGGCGACAAAGTAATGTACACAATTGAGGCGACAGAAGTCAAAGACATTACTGATAAAGCAAAATCTGAAATGACAAATAGCGATAATAATCTTGATTTTTATTCCAACGGTCAAGCAAAGCAAGCTGTCAAAGTCACACTACTTATGAAAAACAGCAGTGGTGAAGCACTTGGCATGCCTTTTCTGGACAATGTAAAAATCGTGGATAAAAATGGCGTTTCTAGCGTTGGTGGTTGGAAAGACCAAGGCGGTTCGAAAACAGAATTTGGTTACTATGATTCTGACGAAAACGGAAACGCAAAACCCGAAATCTATGAAATAGCCGACGGTGAATCTAAATTAGCTACATCTACCGTTCTGCTTGCAACACCGAGCGAATCTTTGAAATTTACTTTTGCTTCTGAAAAATATGGGGATTCAATCGAGTTCGAACTTCCAATCACAAAATAAAAAACACGCCCTCCCCTCACAGAATGGCGTGCTTAGCAATAAACAATAGGCTTATTGACATGCCTATTGTATCAGACAGGAAAGGATGATTCAACATGGCGAGTATTAGAAAGCGTGGAAAGACGTGGGAAGCTCGTATTTCCTACAAAACAGCTGAAGGAAAATATAAAACAAAAACAAAATCAGGCTTTAAAACAAAAAAAGAGGCTCTCCTTTTTGCCAATGAAAACGAAGTATTGGCCATCACAGGCGAGTTAGCAACCACTAAACCAAAACTATTCACAACCTATTTTAAAGACTGGTATGAGCTTTATAAAGAGCCTACGATAAGAGACAGGACAAAACTAACATACAAGCAGGCACAAATGAATCTCGAAAAATATCTGCCCGACATTTTATTGCAAGACATGGATCGGCAAACTTATCAAAAATTTTTAAATGAGTTTGGCGCTACCCACTCCAAAGCAACCGTATCAAAAATGAATAGTTTGTATCACGCAGCAGTAAAAGATGCGGTCTATGACAAATTGATCTATCGCGACTTTATCCAAGGCACAAAAATGGTCTACGATGATAGCCTTACACGTAAAATTGATTATTTAAATATCGAGGAGACTAAAAAACTTATAAATTTTATCTTGGAGACCAAGAATCCTCATTTTCCCACGAAATATATGATACTGACCGCTCTTTTAACTGGCATGCGACCAGGAGAAATTGCCGGCTTAACGTGGGATAATATTAACTTTGCCTTTAAAACAATCACTGTCGAAAAATCTTGGAATGACGCGACACAAGATTTTCAACTGCTAAAAAATGAATCGTCAAATAGAATTCTTCGCGTGGACGACTTTTTACTTGATACTTTAAAAGAGTTGCCGAAAGATGACCCGCAAAAAAGATTATTTGTTTATCGTCAACAATCCGTTCCGACATCATCAGCAGTCAACAAACTGCTGAAGGAATCGCTCAAAGAATTGGCTATCGACCGCAAAGGATTCCATTTTCACAGTTGCCGACATACGCATGTAGCTTACTTGCTTTCGAGCGGCATTGACATTTATGCCATCTCTAAAAGACTGGGTCATAATAATATAACAATCACCGCAAAAGTTTACGCATATTTGATTGACGAATACAAAGCAAAAACCGACGAAAACATAATAAACGCTTTGGGTGAATTAATTCCGGAGAAAAAGTTTGGTCAAGTTTTGGGTAAAAGAGCGATAAACAGTGGTATATCAAGGTAAAAAAATCCTGTACTCTCCTTCATTTAAAGTTAGAAATACTTATCCATCAAGGATTTCAAGTATTTCTAACTTCTTTTTTTATTTGGCTCTTTGTCAAATAGTGT
>NZ_MAEK01000013.1:0-108114 GCF_009933265.1 Enterococcus sp. JM9B
CCAACTTTCAAGTTTTAGTTATAATCTAATAAAGTTTCTATTCGTTGTTACTTTTTATACCGTTTCCTCAGTTCGTAAAAGAGCAGTAAGAACCCAGGTGCTAACTGAATCATTAATCGAGGGATACCCACGCCGTAATCGTAGAGTGTACTTTGAAAATATTCGTGATAATTCGAATTTTCCCCAAACAAAGTGCTTGTCACAATTCCAGTTAAATAAGGGAAAAAAAGTAAGAGTAATATAACAATTGACGATATTATCACTGTTGGGTGAAAAACAGGCTTTCGAAAAATGAAATAGAACGGGAGCCACAGTAATACAGAAACATGAATCGTTGAGAGTAGTAGAATACCTAATAGATAATAAAAGAAATATCCTTTTCGCATCCACGGAATCATCAACAGACTGAGCGCAATGACTAAAACTTGTCGCATAATATTCATTGAATCTAAGTATTCTGTAAAAAAGAAAAGCAAAAGGGAAAAAGAAAGATCAATCGTATACTTTTTGATCAAATAAAAATTAAAGGAAATGATGAGCATAGAGCATATAAAAATCAGTATTTGTGAATTTTTACTGATTAATCGCAAGGCATACATAAAGAAAGTAAATCCATATTCTTTCGAGTATTCCCAGCCAAACTCCGTCAATTCTGCTAAACTTATATCAATTTGATCAAACATCATTCGATAGGCTGGAGTGTCGATAAATCCTATCCGAAATCCTGCAGAGAAAATCAATAGGACTCCTCCGAGACAGAAAAAGATTAATTGCCAGGGAACAACACGGGAAGTATTCTGTTCTAAAGCAAGCACCTGGGTCCTACTTTCAATTTCCATTAAACAAAAGAAACAACCTATGACAATTGATGTAAAAATAATCTGTTCCACTTATTTTACCTATCCCTTCTGCACACTATTATTACAACTTTCATTTTCTCATTTCCTTAGCTGTCGTACTTTTCGGCGAATAACATCGGTCACCCGGTCAAGGTCCTTATCCCCCATTTTTGTATCAGAGGGAAAACACATACCGGTTGCAAAGAGTCCATCACTGACATGTTCCCCATGGTAGCCGTATTTTTTGAAAAAAGGCTGTAAATGCATCGGTTTCCATAAAGGTCGGGATTCAATTTGATGCTCTGCTAATGATTGAATAACAAGTTGCTGATCAATTCCATCAAAAATACCGCAAGTCAGCCAATAATTGCTGTAGGTCCCCTTTGGCTCAGTTAACCAGCCGATTTCAGGAATATCACTAAGCAACTCTTGATATTTTTGATGAATATATCGTTTCTTTTCCACCCGATCTTGTAAAATCCTTAACTGTCCCCTGCCAATCCCAGCTGAAATATTACTCATACGATAGTTATAGCCTAATTCTTTATGCTCATAGTGCAATTCTTGTTCTCTTGATTGAGTGGCCCAAAATTTGGCTTTCTTTGCATAGTCATGATTATTCGTTACCAACATGCCCCCACCAGAAGTCGTAATTATTTTATTGCCGTTAAAAGAATAGATTCCAATTTGGCCAAAGGTTCCAGTCATTTGATTGTGATACGTGCTGCCTAAAGATTCCGCAGCATCTTCTAATAAAGGCACTTGATAACGTTGACAAATTTCTTTAATTTCAACAATTTTTGCAGGAATTCCATATAAATGGACTAAAATAACAGCTTTTACCCGAGGATTTTTACTTAGTGCTTCTTCTAACGCTTTGGGATCCATATTCCAGGTATCTCGTTCGCTATCGACAAAAATAGGTTCTGCATTTTCGTAGCAGATTGGATTACAACTTGCTGCAAATGTGAAGGTGGAACAAATCACCTTATCCCCTGCTCCAACGCCTAACGCCTTTAATCCTAAATGAATCGCTGCTGTTCCTGATGAAACAGCTACCCCATTTGGACTACCGATTTGAGCACAAAGCTCTGCTTCGAACCGATCGATATTTTCTCCAACTGGTGCTATCCAATTTTTATCCAACGCTTCTTTTATATGAAATCTTTCCCACCCTTTTCGACTTAGATGGGGCGATGCAAGTAAAATCGGTTCTGCTCTCATGTATCGTTACCTCCTTCCAACTCCATACTTGAATTTGTTGCAAATTCAATCAACCGTTGTTTCATACGTTCATTATCATCTTCTGTGATAGAGTGCAAAAAACTTCTGATTCGTTCTGTTTTGTAACCGGCAACCTTTCCTAAAAAAATTTTTTCATGAATCTGACGAGTTACTCTTTCCTTTTCTACTAACAGTTCTTCGTACAATTTTTCCCCCGGACGTGCGCCTGTCTCGACAATTGGAATCTCGTTCGTCGTAAATCCGCTCAATTCAATCATTCTTTTAGCTAAATCATGTATTTTTATTGGTTGACCCATATCAAGAATAAAGATTTCTCCCCCTTGCGCCATCGTTCCAGCATGAATCACCAATTGGCTCGCTTCGGGAATCGTCATAAAATAGCGCGTCATCCGAAAATCAGTGACCGTAACAGGGCCACCAATCTTGATTTGTTTTGTAAACAGAGGCACAACACTGCCTCGACTTCCTAAGACATTTCCAAAACGAACGGCACAAAATTTTGTTTTCCCATCCTCGTTCATCCCCATAACCAACATCTCGGCTATTCGTTTTGAAGCGCCCATAATATTCGTAGGATTTACTGCCTTGTCTGTAGAAATCATGACAAATCGCTCAACACCCGCATCTTTTGCTGTCTCTGCAACATTTTTCGTTCCATAAATATTATTTTTTATCGCTTCTTTGGGATTGACCTCCATCAAAGGAACATGCTTGTGAGCTGCCGCATGATAAACAACTTTAGGTTGGTATATTTTCATTACTTCGGCCAACCGTTTTCGATCTTGTATGTCTGCAATAATTGGGACAAGTTCAATTGTCGAATCGATTGCAGTCAATTCATGTTGAATTTGATAAATTGAGTTTTCCCCATGTCCCAATAAAACAAGCTTTTTAGGATGAAAGGCCACTAATTTCCGACAGATTTCCGACCCAATTGATCCTCCAGCACCAGTGACTAAAACTGTAGCTCCTGAAATAAGTTCCGCTGTCGCAGATGTGTCCAGTTGTACCTCACGGCGATGCAATAACTCTTGAATCGGAACCGATCGAAATTTGGTAATAGAGATTTTGCCTTCTGCCAATTCTTCAATTGACGGAATTGTTGATATCGGAACAAGATGCCCAATTTTTTCTACTAATAGTTGATAATCCGCCGAGGCTAAGGATGGTATTGCCAAGACAACTCGGTCAACTGCTTGTTTTTGAATAATAGGGACAAGCTCCTGTGTTGTGCCTATTATCGGAATACCCAACAACTTCCCACCAACTAATGATTGGTCATCATCCACCAAACCACAAAGTTGAAATTTGTGCTTATTTTTGGGATTTGTCAGTTCTCGTAATAGCCATGTCGCCGCAGCTCCCGCACCAATCACTAGGACGCGTGAACTGCCTTCCATAGAAACATCTCTAAATTGATAATGTGCCCAGATTTTTTCTCTAATTAAACGAATGCCACCGATACATAATAATGAAAAACTAACTACCAAAGCTAAACTAATGAAATAACGATTAGCTGAAATGATAACCAAATACCCAGCTTTCACAATTGTCGCTACAAGAACAGAACTTGTTATTTGAAAAATATCTTGAAAAGAGAGATGGTATCCTACTTTTTGAAAAGATTTTTGATAATAGCCCATACTCAAATAACCCAAAATGAATACAAGCAATCCACTAAAAAAATGAAGTGAATCAATGTTTACTAATAAGTTCAAGTACATAAATGTAAAACCATGGGCAATGAGAATGCTAAGGATATCGTAAATAATATTTTTTAAAGTCCTTTCATTAAGCATTTATATCCCTCTTTTCATACAAAATTTTTGATCATTCCAATAATATTAACGGACAACTTTTCTCTATTTTTTTTAAATTCTTCCCACTGTCTCAATTTGAATTTCTTCTGATTGATAACCACAACAATTCCATCCGTTAAAGTTGAAAAAAGCTGACTAACACTTGATTTTTCCAAGGGTGATGTATCCACAAGAATCAAGTCATATCGTTGCTTAAGCTCGTGAAAAACTTTTTGGCTCTCAGGAGATATGAGAAAATCACCCAAAACCTCAGTGCGTGTTCCCATAGGTAAAAAATCAATACTTTTTCCTAAAGTAAGAATAGGGAAATCCAATGAAACCTGGTTGAAAATATTCGTTATTCCGCAATCAAAATCTGCTGCTAGTAGTCTGCTTAAAAAAGAGTTGCTAGAGTTTCCATCAATAATTAATACCCGTTTGCCAATTGCTGTAAAAGAGTTTGCTAAATTAAAGGTAATCGTAGAAGTTCCAGAATTCTCTTCTAGCGATGTAACTGCTAAAAAACTTAACTTGTGTTGTTTAATTTCAAATTCCAAACGATTGCGGATTCCTCGAATTAGATCTGCGACAGAAGAAGGTGTATCCAAATCAGCGACTTTTAAAACTTCATTGTTCTCTCGTTTTGCAAACATTATTTTTCTCCTTCAATGAGATTGAATGGTTCATTTTTTTCGACAATACCGTACTCTCTGATTGTTTTAAATTTGGCATTTGACCTAAATCAGTTAGTTGTAAATAATCAAGATTTTGTTTACTTGTAGATACTTGGTCAAAATACCCATAAATAACGATAAAGCTGAGTGCTAACATAAACCCGCCTAAAGCACCAAAAAGAATGTTCTTGATTGTATTGGGATATACTGGTTTCTCATCCGGTATTGCAGACGTTACTGCAATGACCTCATCGACAGACAATAGTTCTTGCACCTGATTTTTAAAAATATAGAAGACTCTGTTGGCAATAATTGCTGCATCTGCTGCCGATTTACCTTCCGCTACGATTTCAAAAATCTGAGATTCCTTTGCTTGTTTGATACTAATCTGAGAGCGAAGATTTGTTTCCGAGTAGTTGAATTCTGTTTTTAAAGTAAGCTGATCGGTTAATTCAGTAATAACCAGTGAACTTTTCAATAACTCGCTATAAGTCGGTATCTGCATCAAATTTGTAGAGATTTCATTACTAATATTGCGATCATCTGCTTGACTGATAGGTACAATAACCTGAACGGATGACTGATACACCTTGGGAATAAAATTGCCCGTAACCCAACTTGCCCCCACTCCTCCAATAATCATAAAGCCGCATATCAACCAAAACCATCTTGTTCCCTGCTTCATCCAACTGTATAAATCAATCTTTTCCATTTCCCACCTCCAGTTTCTGTCTTTAGATTAATGTTATTTTATTTCTGTTTTTTAATCAAACTCAAACCCAAATAATAATTTAATTAAATTTGAGAATTAATTATTTTATTCTCAAAAAAACCGTATACATCGGCATTATTATTATTATTTTTGGGAAATTTAAGAAAAAATCTCAATTATCTACTGATAACCTTTCTATAAATGAGAATTTTCTCTTAAATTATTTGTTTTATTTTGAAAGATACTTTAGAATGAAGCTAACAAAGTAACAGATCTGAGGAGGAACGATATGATTGTTCAACTATTATTGGATGACACCGCAAAAGATAAGCTTCATCTGTTTACTTGCATGGAAAAAAAAGAAACCACCTTCTTCGCTAATTCTTTGTTAGCGGATTGCGACTTCTCTTATACCAAAATTCAGTCTTTACTCGATACCATTAACCAAGACATGCTGACTCTTTACAACCGGTCACTATTTTCAGAATCCGGAAAAATTATTTTTGATTCACAGCTTTTTGATTCCGGTAGCTATCGAACCTATTTATTGAATAAAAGTATTGCCTACCAGTTTCTATTGAACATTTTAATCAACCCGGAAGATCAACTAGTAGATTTTTGTGAGTCACATTACCTTAGTCGTGCAACCATTCATCGAAAAATGCGTATGGTAAAAGAATACCTTTCTTCGCAAAACGTTAATTTAAATCTTACAGGGATGACCCTTAGTGGATCAGAATCCTTTATTCGTACCTTTTACTTTCATCTCTCCTGATTAGCTACCTCTGGAAATGATATTCTGGAATTAGAATATATTCAGGCTTCTTTTGCAAAATTTGAAGACTGGCAGGAAACTTGGGATATAAAACTCTGTCAGATACAAATTCATCTGTTGTTAGCAATCTCACAGCTACGTCTAGAACAAGGTTACACAGTAGAAACCACTGATTTTTCTGATTATTACTTCCCACAAGTCCATCCAACAATCCAGAGTTTTTTTGACCACTTCGCCCTTAAGGAGAACACTCAAGCAGAAATTTCTTTTTTTTACTTTCAGCTCCTCTATTTGCCGTTATATCTCACGAAAGACGATCCCAGAATTTCCATCGTCGAAAAAAATTTGCACCAGCTGAATCTCGTAGATACTCTTCCAGGTTACCTCCAAACGTACATTGAAACAGTGCTAGATAAGACTTTGGGGCAAGAAGCAACTTATTTACTCAATCTGAATTTCAACAACTTATTCGCTCGATTAAACTTGCGAAAAAAATCACCAACCTTCTCATTTTTTCAGAATCACACAAGCTCTCTTTTGGTAAGTGACAAGTTTTATCACAAAATTAATAGAAAATTTCTTAAACTCCTAAACCGGATGGCTAAGCAAGAAGAATTCCTTTGGCTGAAAAGTTGTTTACCTGAACTAGCAGATCACTGCACTCTGTTGATTTTGCCCTATGTAAAACGAGAAAATAAGGCAGATTATGTATCCATCGGTATTCAAAACGATCCAAACCATTTCTTAATCCAAGAAATCATCGACTTTTGCACCAAATTTCCTTTTGTGAAGTATGAATTATTTAGTGACTACAATCAAAATAAATATGATTTAATAATCAGCAATACAACGCCCAGTATACAAATTTTCACCTCCAAGACGCCCTTTTTCTCCTTGCAACACGGTGCGTTTTCTTACGGAAAGCTTTTAGAGTTATTTGAGAAAACACTCCAAGCAAAACAGTAAATTATTCTTTCTGTACGACAAAAAGGCAAGATAGGTCTCATCACGAGTCTATCTTGCCCTTTTGCTTAGACTTTACTATCTTGCTTCCTTACCTCGGACTAATTCCGAGTGAAATTCGTCCAAATCGACTGATACGAGTCACTTTCCACGCTGGTGACCACACAGTTTCAACAGTGACTTTTTCGATTCCATCAATTTCAGTTAATGCAGCCCCAATTTCACTCGGAACGGTCGCCATACAGCCACAGCCCATCGAAGTGTAGGTAAGAACTACATGACAATGCCCATTTTCCTCCAAATTGATTTCATAAACCAACCCTAAATTATAAATGTCCAACCCGATTTCCGGATCATATATGGTTTGAAGTTTCTCGATTAGCTGCTCACTCACCGTGGCTGCCAGATCATTCACTTGGATGTCATCTCTCATACTTTTGCCTCTTTTCCAACTACCAAAAATAGTTTATGTGTATTTTTTCATAAAGCAGGCCTTTTTTCAAGGGGAATTATGAACTTTTTTTCATTTAAATCTAGAAAATTTCAAGCGTTGTGTTAAAATACAATTAGAATAAATAGATTTATTATTCAAGAGACAACAACTGGTTTGAAAGGAGTGTTCCAAAATGACTGACAATCAGCCAAAGAAAGATATTAGAATTAGAAGCAAAATTTATGATAGTATGGTTAAATCTCCTAACCGTGCATTGTTGCGGGCAACAGGTATGGGGGACGAAGAATTCAAGCAGCCGATTATTGGCGTAATCAGCACTTGGGCCGAAAATACTCCTTGTAATATTCACTTGGAAGACTTAGGAAAAATCGCTAAAAAAGGCATTAAGACAGCAGGCGGTTGGCCCGTTCAATTTGGCACTATCACCGTTTCAGACGGTATCGCCATGGGAACCCCCGGCATGCGCTTTTCTTTACCTTCACGGGATATCATTGCTGATTCAGTCGAAGCTGCCATCAGCGGACACAATTGTGATGCCTTTGTTGCAATTGGCGGCTGTGACAAAAATATGCCCGGCTGTATGATTGCTATCGCTAATACTGATATTCCTTCGATTTTTGTTTACGGTGGAACTATTGCACCGGGGAAATTAGATGGAAAAGACATTGATTTGGTTTCTGTTTTCGAAGCAATCGGGAAATGGAACCATAACGATATGACCGAAGAAGAAGTGCGGAAAATTGAATGCAATGCCTGTCCTGGTCCTGGAGGATGCGGCGGAATGTACACTGCCAACACGATGGCATCCGCCATTGAAGCAATGGGCATGAGCTTACCCGGGTCCTCTTCGCACCCAGCCACTACCGAAGCAAAACTGCGGGATGTTGAAGAAGCTGGAGAAGCCGTGATGGAGCTGTTGAAAAAAGGCATCTATCCAAAAGACATCATGACCCGTAAAGCCTTTGAAAATGCAATCACCGTAGTTATGGCTCTAGGAGGTTCTACCAATGCGATCCTCCATTTGATGGCGATGGCCCATGCTGCAAATGTAGAATTGACTTTGGATGATTTCAACGATTTCCAAGAAAAAGTACCACATTTGGCAGATTTGAAACCAAGCGGACAATACGTTTTCCAAGATTTGTACGAAGTCGGCGGCGTTCCTGCTGTTATGAAATACCTTTATGAGAATGGCTACCTCCACGGAGATTGCTTGACCGTAACTGGTAAAACTTTGGCTGAAAACTTAGCCGATGTTCCTTCATTGAAAGAAGGACAAAAAGTCATTATGCCGCTAGAAAATCCAAAACGAAAAGATGGTCCATTGATTATTTTGCACGGAAATTTAGCTCCAGAAGGCGCAGTTGCCAAGGTTTCCGGTGTGAAGGTTCGCCGTCATGAAGGTCCGGCAAAAGTCTTTAATACAGAAGACGAAGCCATTAATGCGGTATTGACGGATGAAATTGTCGATGGTGACGTGGTGGTCGTTCGTTACGTAGGTCCTAAAGGTGGTCCCGGCATGCCGGAAATGCTCTCTCTATCCAGCATGATTGTTGGGAAAGGGCAAGGTGAAACGGTTGCGCTATTGACAGATGGACGTTTCTCAGGAGGAACCTATGGACTGGTGGTAGGACATATTGCTCCAGAAGCCCAAGATGGCGGACCGATTGCGTTGCTGCAAACCGGCGACTTAGTAGTCGTCGATCAAGACACCAAAGAGATCACGATGAAGGTTTCCGAAGCTGAACTTGCCAAACGCCAAGCAGCTCTCGTGATTCCACCGCTACATTCCCGCGGTGTTCTTGGAAAATATGCTCATATTGTTTCCAGTTCATCTAAAGGTGCCATCACTGATTTCTGGGAAAAAGAATAATTTACTCTCCTAAAATAGTTTCCTTTTTCAATGGCACTTCCAGTATACTAAGTGTAAGGTTTTTATTCGCTGCGATCGAATAACCTTGCACTTTTTTTAAAAGGAGAAAAAGACAATGATCAAAAATCTGCTGAAAAACTATAACTTTCTTCTTGGTATCGGCCTTTTGCCTCTTTCCTACTTAGAATTGATCTCAGACGGTTTGTCCCGTTGGTTTGGTGTTCTCTTTTTCGTTGCCTGCCTCCTTCACCTCGGTATCGGATTCTACGTCGTACGCACACAAGAAAAATAATCAGCCACGCTGCAACGATGCGACGTGGCTGATTGTTTTTATCTTGTCGAATGAAACAGGCGCTTTCCAACTATATCAAATACATTTGCCAAGGAAATTGTCACTAAGGCTGCAACAATCATTTCAACTAATCCATTTGACGTAATAACCGCACCAATCATGGCTAAAACAGCGGTTAGTGATTGATAGCCTAAGTCGTGGCCAAAAATCAAGCCCATGAGTCCAAGAACCAGGACTGTGTTGGTCAATGAACCAATCAAGCCAGCGATCCCATAGCTGATGTTATGGGAGATATTTTTTCTGCTAAATAGTGCAAGGACCAAAGCGGGTGTGACACCTACCAAAATACGTGGCAAGATCGCCACAACGATCGCTAATAAATTTCCCTGCTCACTTCCCGGAGCCGGCACAAAAGGCGAGAAAACAAAACTTGTCGGACTAATAACAATCGTTGCCCGATAAAGACTTAGTAAGCCGAAAGCCAATCCAAGAAAAGCCCCTCTTTTGTATCCTAAAAGAATGGAACCAACAATGACCGGAATGTGCATGGTAGTGATCGCAAACGGACCGATCTGCAAAAAGCCTAATGGTGTGGCATACAATAAAAACTGAATGGCAAGTAGAATTGAGGTATACACTAATTTTTTCGTTCGAAGATTATTTTTCACGATTTTTCTCTCCCATTTTTGACAACTGCCTGCTTATTCAGCTTCCCAAGTCGCTAGTCGAGCAACAAATTATCTGCGCTTAGCTAAATTCTCCGATTCATGTATAATAGAATAGATGATTCATTATAATTGCTTAAAAAATCGGACTCGATAATGGCAGTTATCCTTCTTTCACTATTAATGACACCAACGTCATTAAAGTGATTATATACTAAAGTGACACGGGTGTCATTATTTTTTTGAAAGAGGTGAGCAATTTGGCTAGCATTTCCAATGAAACGCGGAAAAAAATGAAGCGCGAAGCAATTTTAGAAGGTGCTCGTGCCGTTTTCAGCAGAAAAGGGCTGATTGATGTGACCATGAAGGACATCATTGACGAATGTGGAATCAGTCGCGGCGGCATTTATCTGTACTTTGATTCGGTCGATACGATTTTCACCTCGGTGCTCAAGGAACGTAACACTCGAAAATTTGACGGCATCCGATCAGCAATCAAAGAAAATCAACCTTTTGAAAAATTGCTGGATGATTATTTTGCCGAACACAAAGATCGCTTGTTAAATCATGTCGGAAACAGTTTGCTGCGGGCAACCTATGAATATTATTATACCCACAGCTCTGAAAAAGATCATGCTTTCCAACAAGCACAAATCAACTCTAGCCAACAAACAATCTATGAAATTCTAAAACTGGGTGTTGAGCAAGGAATTCTGGAAAATCAAAAATTAGAGGAATTGGCTGAAACCTTCATGCTTCTTATCGAAGGATTGGGTGTCCTGGCAATTACCGGAACGATTACCGAAAAACGCATCGATGATCAAATCGAGATGATGCAATTTATGCTACCGAGGAGAAAGTAATTTTTACTTGTTTTATTAATTACGAGTTCTTAATTTCCATGTCTAGTCAAAAAAGCACAATGTCTGTGAGAAGGGGAGTTTTACCTCCATCTCTTACACTGTGCTTTTTGTTTTGCCTCGCTTAAAATTTTGCCATTTGTATCCGCTAAATCTTATTTTTTCGGTTGATAGAATAGAGGAATACTTACCATTTCTCATAAATCACTATGGCACTTCCGCCAATAATAATCATTAAACCAGCGAGCGTCCCTAGCCATAAGCGATCTGTCGAACCGGTTAGAGGTAAAGTTGGTTTGAAACTATTAATTAAGGTGATCGTAGTAGTGTCACTTGACAGTATAAACGATTTGTCATCTGATTTGGTATAACTGGCTAACTCTGTAATCTGCTTAACAATATAAGCACCAGCCGGTTGTGGAGCAAATTTGGCAGTACCGTTAGAATCTGTTTCAGCGGTAGCTAGTGCTGTGCTATCACCTGCTTTATAAAGCGCAACCTTAACATGAGGTACCTTCAATTCGGTTCCCGTTTGGTCTTTGAGCTCTACATCAATGATATAGTCAGTAGCAGTCAAAACATAAGTGTCAGGTACTCCACTAGTAGAATATCTATAAATTCTCTCAGAGCCTGCGGGTGCACTAATTGAACCAGTCCCGACGTTTTGCCATTTCAGTTCACTCGTTGCAGTAGAATTAGGCAAAATTAGATTTTTATCTACAGGTGCGGTTAAACTGGATGTAGTAAACTTCGAGCCAAAAGTAATTTGTCGCAATGCTTTCATATCAGTCAAAGCATTTGCCATAGTAGTAACCTTACTAGTGTCCATGTTACTAAAATCTAATTTGGTAATGGATGCTGCTCCCCTAAAAGAAGCATTCATACTAGTAAGAACCGGTGTCTTCCACTTGCTTACATCAAATTCTGTTAGTGCAGATGCACCGCGGACCATCTCTTGCATGTTTACTAGGCTACTTGTGTCCCAATTTGAAACATCTAGCATTTGGAGATTCGTAGCATTATTAAACATGCTCTGCAATGTGATAACTTTGCTTGTATCCCATTTAGAAACATCTAATGTTTTTAGACTTGTCGCACCACTGAACATCTCTTGCATCTTCGAAACTTTACTCGTGTTCCAATCTGAAACTTCTAGTGATTGAAGACTTGTTGCACCGATAAACATATAAATCATGTTGCCAACACTTTCTGTATTCCAATTATTGGTTCCAACGATTGTAGTTAAGTTTTTAGCTCCATTGAACATAGAAGCAAATGAAGTTACCAATCCTAATCCCCAGTTCGTTGCATCTAATATTTTGATTCCAGAATTCGCAAACATTGACGAGGCCGATTTTGCCGCAGTTAGCTTCCATCCGCCGGTATCAGACATTTCTGTTAAACTAGAAGTATTTTGGAACATACCGGTAACATCGGTAACAGCAGCAAAGTTCAATTTATCTGCACCAGAAATTTTTGTAATGTTGTCTAGTTGAGCAAATAAGTAGATTGAAGCAGCGTTCAATGTAATTGCACCGTCAACACTAATAGAAGTAAATGTAAATTCATTTTTATACTGATACCAAGGTGAAAGACTATCCGTTGGTGAACTAGTGGTATTATTAGGAAAGGCACTCCAATTGACCACACCAGTTGTACCCGATCCTAGATGCAAAACACCATCCGTGCTGATGTACCATTTCACTGTCCCAAAAATCCCTTTTTTTAAAACCTCCGTTTTCGCCACTGTGTCGACTGTCGTATTAGTAACGGTATCTTGAAACGGTTCTGCTGTATATACATACTTCTCTAAACCTGCGTCCCCATAAGTCCCAGTATTATGCGCACTATCCACATCGGCTCCCTTTGTCCAAAAACCTACCGTAGTAGCCGCAGATTTTGCCATAATTTTTGCTGAATACCCTTCAGGAATCAGCGGCGTAATCGCCTTTTTAATTTCATCAGCCTGTTCACTTAGTGTGGTCGATAAATCAATCGTAATTGTTTGGTTATCTACCGTTACTGTGGTTCCTGTAACATCACCAAATGCCGCAATACGATTAAGCAAATCTGTTTGAAGTTGCACAAGATTAATCGTGTCTTCGTTAGATTCTGAGGTTTCTGAAGACTCAACTCCACTTGCAGTTGTTGCTTGAATCGAATCAGTGGTGCTGGTCATTATACTACTGTCAGTTGCAGATTCTGAAGTTTCTTCTGGTTCACTGCTTGCTGTTGTCTGTGAGGTTTCAGTGGATGACTCCGCTTGGGTCTTCTCTGTCGTCGCCATAGTGGACTGCGTCGTTTCAGCAATAACGGGGTAAATTGGAACAAACAATTGGGTACTTAGCACACTGATGACAACCAATTTCAGCAAGCGATGACTTCCATTTTTAGAAAGACCCTTCTTTGTTTGCAATAAAATCTTGGAGAAGCAATGAGTCAAAAATGATTTATTCATATTTTCTCCTCCCAACGTTTACGAATTAAAACAGTTCCGCCGATAACAGTGCTTAGAAAAATACTTGTACCAAGTAACGCCTTTGTTAAAGAAATCTTCCAAACATCACCACTTGTTTGCATAATTGTTGTGGTATTCTTTTGACCAGTAGTTTCGTGATTTGATCCTGAAACATTATTTTCTATCAGTCCAGACTTAGGTTCATAAGTAAAATCATCGGTGACCTTTCCTGTTGCATCGGTATAAGGCAATTGAAAAACAATTGGATCAGCAGGTTTGTTGTTACCACTGCCGGCTAATTCCTCCAGTAGGTAATAACCTTCCACCAAGGTTGCTGTATCAGCATACATCGCTTGTCCATTCGTATCAGTAATCAATTCGATGGAAAAAGCTTGTTCCTTAGAAGCAATCGTGTAAGTCGCAGAATCGGTCGGCACAATTTTTTCACCGTTGATAGGTAAAATACGGGTCAGTCGATAATGTGCATTTGCTACAGGTTTTGTTGCTTGCGACACGGTGGAAGAACTTGCAGTTTCACGCTTCACTATGGTAACTGACGGACTGTTCATCCCATTCGCAGCATAGGCCATTTGTCCTAGCATAAGCCCAACAATGCTGATAATCAGCATACTAAACAATCGTATGTACTTCATGCAAAATCCTTCCTTTCTTGTCACAGCATTTAGTAATTTATTTTTCTCAGTGATTACGTTTTCAATCAGATGTTGTGAAATAGCCTTGTCAGATGATTCGTTTATTCATCCTCTTCCTCGTTTCCATGTTCTAATTTTTTTATTTGCGTTCCTGCTTATTCCTAAAGTGACGATAAATTAGCCAGAAAAGAAGGAGTACTAGGAATAGCAGCAATACTGCGATTCGGATCGTGTCTAGCGTCCAAACGGTTCGATGAGCGGTTTGGACCTCTTTTGCAGCTTTTATAGGAACTCGTTTGCCATAAACAATCAAACGATGACTATTGATAAATAATGGTGTACAAGTCATTAGCGCTACGATGTCTTTATTATCCTGAATGTAAAAGGCTTCTATCGCGGCTTTATCATTAGGATCCACAGTTTTTTGATCGTACACTTCATACGCTAAATTTTGACCAAACGTATTCAAATAAAAGACATCACCTTTTTTCAAGTAGCGAATATTATCAAATAAAATCTGATTGGCTAATCCCGAGTGTCCGGTAATGCCGCTAAGTGTATTTTTTCCTCCAATGGGCAATGTCGTCCAAGGTAAGGTTCCAATCCCTTGGTTTAACGTCCATTCAGAATCACCAAAATAAATCAGCATGTTGGTTAGGTTGATACTGGGAATATTGATATAACCGATGGGCTTTTTTAAATCTTTTTGAATGTCAGTAATGTTGACTTCTTCCGAGGCTTTTCCTTTTTGCTGGTGATAGATCATCTCGTTGTATTTTTTGATTAACTCGAGTGTAGTATTCTTTTCTTCAGGTATTTTCTCTTCATAAGTCGTAACTACGCTTTTACGGTGATTCTGAGTGACCAGATCATAAAAAATCGGTACTATAAGTAAAAGAACGCCAAGAAAGATGACACTCCCAAAGATCGTATAGACCTTTCGTCGTCCCTTCTGCGTTTTTTCTATCTTTTTTCTTACCACAAAAGTTGATCACCTCTTTTTTCTCTGGTGCATTTCGATTGTTCAATAACTCACTAATTCAATTAATTAGGTAGCAAAACTAGACCTATTTACATTGTTTCCTTCTATAATTGAATTATACCTTCTTTTTCTGTAAGTAAAACGTCAACTTTTGACGTGTTAAGGATAATTTTTGACTTTCTCCTATTTCCCGTTATTTTTCGTCACTAAACAAAAAAACTATCGCTTATTTTGATTAATAGCTCAAAATAAATGATAGTTTTTTTCAATAGGATAGAAATTTTTTTCAAGTTAATCAGTAAAATCGGCAAAAGTAAATGAATTTAATTGAAAAAATGACCTTCACTGATAGTTTTTTCATCCCATTGCCATTTGATTTAAATAAAAACATACTCTTTATTTTAATCGTTGTCTTCGTTTCATCCTCCGAACCTCTCTCATTCGCTGTTTTTCCATCACTTCCAGCAAGTACTGTCCGCATCGCCCCAGTACACTTGCTTCACAAAAATTATCCACAACATGAAGTTCATTGATAGCATACGGCAAACGATCGATATCTTCTTGCAGGAGCTTTGTCTGTAAAGTTCGCGCCAGAGCCAAGTGTTCCTGTCCTTGTTTAATGTGCTGAATCATTTTCTCCAAATTCTTTTGCCGTAAGCTTTCGATTCCTTTGCGAAATTCCTCACTGGCATCATCGGAAACATAACTAATTTGAAATGCTAATGCTTTGATTTTTTCTGTCGACATCCTTTTCCTCAATTCATCCTTTTTTGTGGTGCAAAAGAGATATGTAAAATAGAGCATACTCTGTTAAATTTCTCTTTCTAATGTTTTTTGCATCGCCGCAAAAAATTTCCCCCAGTGAATGACCGTGGTGAGATACTCCTTTGCCTCAATGACCATAGCAATAGGAGTTACCTTTTCTTTTTCTAGATAGAATAAGCTCATTTCTAAGTTGCAGGCGACATTCAAGCAGACTTGCCCTTTTTTAAGTAAGCGCAACGCATTACCGAACTCTGCTCGTTTAAATTTATCTGAGCCTTGTGAAAAATAATCCATCGCCATTTCTGCATGGCTGATAATTAAAGTTGCGTACATTTTTTCTTCTTGTAACGGCATTTTCTTCCTCCAGATTTTCTATTTTCACTAATCCAAGAGTAAGTACGCACGATTTTGGAAAATCATAGAAAACTATTTTCTTTTTAAATCGTAATTCTAACCACTTCTTCTGCTTTACTTTCCTCATGTCCCCCTTTCTAATAAGAAATACGCAGAATATCTATAGTTTACTTTTTTTATTTGAGAAAATAAAAAAATCCCGACAAAACTCAATTTGAGCTTCGTTGAGACTTTTCTTCATCTATTTTTTGTTGAGACCTTTTATTTCAGTTCACTTTTTACTAAATCAATTAGCCTTAGATTTTCATCATTTTTTGTTATTCGGTTATATTCAATTAAGGCTGCGATAAGTGTTTCTTGAGTAAAAACACTGCGAATGAAGGTACTTGATTTAATTTTTGCGGTCGACTTTTTTTCATGCTCGGCTAAAAATATTGAGGGCTTCTTTTTTTGTTTTTTATATCGATCTTGTAATCTTTTATGAATAATCATTAGCATCTCTATTTCCGGAGCAGTCACCACATAGTGTATTTCCCCTATTTTTTCATCATATGGTTTCTTTACTTTAAATTTTGTAGCATCATCTTGAATCAATAAGATAATTAATGGCTTTTCAAAAGTCATTGTTAGAAAGTCTTTTGTAAATGTTTCGCCTTTGCGATACTTATTACCCAAAGGTTCTTCTGTAAGTAAATTCTCTCTTGAAAAAACCAGCATTTCGTTATCCAACATAAAATCTACATATGTTTTCTCACTATTCCCTTCACAGATAACCACTAGCTTACAATCATCAAAATTAAGCTCCTCACTTTTCACTCGAATCACCTTCTGTCAATTCAAGTAAATTTTTATAGACTTTCCAATATTTTTCATAAGAAGGAGCTGTACCAAAAATACCACTTAGTATTAAATCGCTATTTTTGACATCTGTTCTATTTTTTTTCTCCGCTTCTGATAATTCTGCTAAATTGTCTATTTGAATTTTTCGCTCTTTTTTTCTTAGTATTTTTACAGTTTCTTTTCTTTCAATTTTATCTAATAATTCACTATAATGAGTGGAAAAAACCAATGTTGCGCCATTCTTATTTGCCTTACTTTGAAAGAAGGAAAGAATATTTTCAACAATTGTCTTATTAAAGTGGATCTCCAGTTCATCTACTAATAAGTAGCCGCCATTCTTTAGGATGGCTTTAATGTAAGAAAAAATACTCAATCCTTTAATTGTTCCAGAGGACAAATAATCCCTTAAATTTAGAAGCGTTCCTCTTATAGGCTCACTATTATAGAATTTCAAACTAAAATACGCCTGTTTCTCTTCTATATTAAATTCTATTTCCAAGTGTTCAATACTATCGTCTAAATATTGAATAATACTTGCATCATACTTTGAAAAAGCATAAATAAAATTCATATCTGTAGAAGAAAACGTATCTAAAACATAGTTTCGAGGAACATCTAATCCATCTACCTGCGCAAAAGAAGGCAAAACAGAATCCTCCTCCTTAAGAAAAGCTCCACTCTTAGAGGATAGCAGCTCACTTCGAACCAATTCTTCGGAAAAATCAGAATGATCTAGGAACATCTTATTCGTCACTTGACTATTGACTACTTTTGAATATACTTCTTCCTCTTTAAAATTTAAAACTTGACCACTAACTGTTGCCTCTTTAGTAATACTTGCCTTTAAATAATAAATTTTTTTCTTACTTATAAAATGGGCTTTGATTGTAACTTCCTTATTTAAAAGCGCTGCAATCCGTTTATCAAAATTTAATCCCTCACCCATAATAAATACCATCATGATAAAATTGATTAGGTAAAGTGATGAAGTTTTACCACTTGCATTGATTCCAGCAAGTGCAACAACATTATTTCTGTAATTATTTCCCATTAATTTGCTGACGACATGATTCTCTTTTTCTTCCTCAAAAACCCTACTCTCATTTCTGAAATTGATATAAAATTTTTCATCTTTGAAGATATGAACTCCGTCTATCTCAATATCAATAATTGAAATGCTCATCCCTCTCTACCTCCTCATCTCAAGTATTATTTTAAACGAATTATTCGATTAAATCTATAAAAAAGTACCAACTATACGAATATTTTATTATTTCATAATTGAAAAGTTTCAATAAAACTCAAATTTGAGATTTATTGAAATTTCTTATTTCAATTCACTTTTTATCAAATTTTTTCACTGATTTTTTATATTCTTCTGAAAAACAGCCTTAACCTTAAGCAATAATTCATCTAGAAGCAGTTCGTCTGCTGCTTCCAAAAATTGGCAATTTCTGGCTTCGTAATCAATCGTTGTTAGTTGATCCAGCATTACTTTATCTTTCGTTTTCATGTTGTTCGCTTCATTTATTTTAATATATAGTGGATAATTTCTATTAGTTGTACGAATAGGTGCTACAATGACTACATTAGAATTATTCGCAATCACATCATTACTTAAAACAATATATGGTCTTTTTCCTGTTTGTTCATGACCAGCTCTCGGAGCCGTATTTAACAACAGAATGTCTCCTTGTCGAGGTCTTCTTACCATTTCTCATTCCCTACAGCTTCCCCTAAATCTTGCAGCTCTGTATGGAACGGTTCGCTGTGAAAATCTTTAAACAATTCTTCAATTGTGAATTCTGAAGGGATCACTTGTTCTAAAATAACTCTTTTTCTTCCATTGATTACTTCTGTTTCAATTATAATCTCATCATCCGTTTCCATGCCTAAGAAATTCATAATGTGTTTGGATAGGCGGATTCCATTGCTGTTTCCCCATTTTTTTACCGGCAACGTTTCCATACCAAAGACTCCTTTCGATTGTATATACCATAGCGTGCCATCTTCACTTTTCTTACGCTCCTGAGTGATAGGGAACACAACAACATTCCTATAATGGTGAAGTTTCTCACTGGACGACTTGTGAAAATTTTTGTCTCTCATCTAACAACTGGTCAACTGTATCTCTTCGTTGTATCGTCGCAATCATATATTGACTCATCACACTACAGGCCAATGCAGAGTCTAAATCCCACATCGCAGAAATTTCGAGTAGGGTCCTCAGCTCATCTCCCTTCCTCCCCTCAATCAAACCCAGTTTCTTTCGCAAAAAACATGCTTGATCTAGATACCTTTGTCCACTTTCGATGAATTCAATTGCCACCTCAAATTTCCGCTGTGAAAATTGCCTTGCTCCTGTAAAAAACTGTCTGCGCGCATTCTTTGCAATATAGCTTATTTCATATGCAATCTTCTCAAGTTGATCTTCTACCGTTTCTTTCATTCTCTTTTTTCAGCTTCTTTCTTAAGTTATTTTCTCTCTATTTTTTTCTTCCTGAAATTAAATACGCAAAAAACTTGGAAATTTTCAAAAAAAATGAAATAGTCTAAAAAAATATCAAAATATTTTCATATCATCCGTACTCGCAAAAGAAAACAGACCTGATCCACTCTATACTTGTAAAGTTAATCAAACCTGTCCACCAGTTACTCTCCATCAATGATTCGATTTTTTGGTATTGCTGTGCTTATCTGATTTCATAATCTTTTTCTATCTTTTTAATCAATTTTCTTAATTATTGTCACTTCCAGAATAACATCCTCTTTTCGACTTGTTGAGCGAGTGAAAATAAAATCAGCCCGATTATAGAAAGTAAAATAACAGAACTCAAAATAATATTTATATCATACATTTCATTTCCATAAACTAGTAAATACCCAAGTCCAGATTTAGCTCCCATCATCTCGCCAATTACAGCACCAGTCATGGCTTGTGTCACTGCGATTTTTACTCCAGACATTATCGAAGTTAATATAAATGGAAATTCCAATGTCTTAAACTGTTGCCCTTTTGTAGCACCGAATACTTTCAAAAGATCAAGATAAGCACTATTCATCTCCTTTAGCATCATTTGAACGTTCACAAGTATAGGAAATGATACCACTAGTATAACCAATGCTACTTTAGAACTGATTCCCAATCCGAACCACAAGATAAATAAAGGAGCCAAAGAGATTTTAGGTGCTACCTGTACTATTACCAATATAGGCATAAACAACCGATTGATGATTTTCAGTTTTCCTAAAAGATATCCAAGAATTCCACCAACCAAAATGCCAAGAATGGTTCCCACAATTATTTCCAATACAGTTGTTCCCACATTGGCCAATAAATCACCAGTAATTAGATACTCATAGAAGTATTTTGCCAAATTTATAGGCATGGGAAGAATCGCTTCAGATATCTTCAATACTATGACTGCTAATTGCCAAATTAATAGGATAACTATTCCCAAGAAAGTAGGATAAAGTATCTTTTTCATAATTATTTCTTCTCCTCACAGAAATTAACAATCAGTTTCTCTGCAGAATACGATTCTTCAATCAATCCGTATTCGTCTAAGATTCGAATGTAGCTATTATATTTTTCTAAATCTGAATAACCAAATCCATATTTAGCAGTATTATCGCTCTGCCATAAATGGGAAATAAATTCGTTTTTTATGACCTTCATAACTAGGTCTTCGCTTTGTTTAGCAGCTGGAGTAAAATCATTGATTGCAGTATTAACGCTCTCTAACAATCCATCCTGATAAATCAGAAAGTTCAGTGACCTATCTATTACCCTGTTCATTGACTGACAAATAGCTCTATTTTCTTTAAGAAATTTCTCAGAAGTAATCAGAACATTGCCAGATATAGGTATATAATCATTTAAGCGAAATTCTAAAACATCTATACCCTGTTCTTTCAAATCATATTTTCGAAGCATCGAAAAACAGATGCCATCTACCTGATCAGTGACAAGAGCATTTACTATTGCCCCCGTTCCAATAATTTTAATGTGTACATCGTCAACCGTCATTCCATATTGTTTCAAAATCATTTGAAGTTGAATAAAGTTAGGACTGCCAAAACTAGTAATTGCGATAGTTTTTCCTTTTAAATCTTTTGGTGATCTAATTTCTGCACGTTTTTTAAACATAATGGCTCCTAGACCTTGTTGATAAGTGGAGTGAATTATCTTTACAGGCACTTCATTTCCTCTCCCAATAATTACTGGGTCAGAATTGGGAAATCCAAATTGCACATTATTCATTGCAACATTTTTTATGATCTCAACAGCTGATGAATAATAGAATTCTACATCCAATCCTTCTTCAGCAAACCAGCCCTTTGATTTAGCTATATAAAGTGGAACATAATATGGTGTAGCGGAACCATCTAGTTGAATAGATATTTTTGTCAGTTTTCCAGAATCACTATCTACCGTTTTATTTTGCAATGCACATGAAGAAGATAAGGCAACTATTATAATCATGATTAAAAGGACTGATTTTCTCATATTTAAGCCGGCTCCTTCCAAGACAACAATCTATTTTGTATCCAATCTATGGCTCCATAAAAGAGTAGTCCCACAATGACTGTGAGAATAATTGTAGTCATTAGTAGTGGTGTATTAAATGTTGCCGTTGCAAAAGTTTGTAAATATCCTAAACCACTTTGACCCGACATCCATTCTGCAACGATGGCTCCGATTAATGCCTGTACAATACCAACTTTAGCAGAGGCAAAAAGAGTAGGTAAGGCATAAATCAGCTCTATCTTGAACAATCTCTGTTTTCTTGTTGCATCCAACAATGATAAATAATCAGAAATATCTCTTGGTACAGCATTCAATCCATCCATCATTCCAGCAACTATTGGAAAGAAAGCCATGGAGAAGACGAGGATGATTTTGGAGAGATAACCTAGACCAAACCAAATGATGAAAAGCGGAACAAGCGCAATTTTGGGTGCTGCTTGGAAGAAAATTAGAAAAGGCAATACACTAATTCTGATTGTTTCATTTTTATGAATAAAATACCCAATCAGCATTCCTATGACTATTGCAATCAAAAATCCCAGCAATGTTTCAATACCGGTAATTGCAAGATGATACCAAATCTCTTTTAATAGTATTTGGTTGAAAAATTCTTCAACAACCACGGAAGGTGTCGGTAGCAAGAAACGAGGGATTTCTGCTTTCACAATGTACAAATGCCAAATTGCGCAAAAGAAAAAAATAGATATGACGAAATCCAAAGTACGATTGCGCTTATTCATTGTTCTAACACCTCTCTCAAATAGCTAATGAATCTATTAAACTTCTCTGAAGATCGTATACTCAAATCTCGATTGGTATCTAAATCAATCGAAACAATCTCTTTTATTGTTCCCGGACGAGAACTCAATACAACAACTTTCGTAGACAGGAAAACAGCTTCTTCAATATCATGTGTAACGAATAAAATCGTTTTATTTGATTGATGCCATATTTTTCGCAACTCAATATTTAAACTATCCCTTGTCATCGCATCTAATGCTCCAAAAGGCTCATCCATCATCAATACATCTGGATTATATGAGAGTGATCTCGCTATGGAGACACGTTGCTTCATACCTCCAGATAATTCTTTTGGGAGAGCATTTCTAAACGTATCTAGACCAACTAAATCAATTAACGCCTCTACATTATCAAGATATATCTCGGTCATTTGCTGCTTTATTTCGAGAGGAAAAATAATATTTTGATAGACAGTTTTCCAAGGAAGCAACGCAGAATCTTGAAATACAAATCCTTTATTATTCCCTATAAAGTTCATCTTACCTTCTTGAAAATTTTCCAATCCAGAGATGATTCGCAAGAGTGTAGATTTCCCACAGCCACTTGGTCCAATAAACGAAACAAACTCTCCCTTCTCTATTATCAAATTGATATTATCTAAAGCAATCACTTTTTGAGCAGCACTAGTAAAATAGCTTTTTTTTAAGTCAGAGATAGTAATCATTGCTTCTCCCATTCATCTTATCCTTTCAAATTTAATGCCCCTGATAGTACAATTTCTGCAGCTTTTCTATGAAGCTTTTTATACTTTTCTTCATCTGTCCATTTATCTTTTTTTCTACTTATATGAACAACTAGACTATTTGCTACGGGAACATTGTAAATATTACCCAAAATGTATAGGGCTGCAGTTTCCATCTCACAATTCTTAATTCCTCGATTAACCCAATAATCCATATATCCTTGATTAATCGGAAGTGAATCAGTTATCGCAGGCCCTCTTCCTTGACCGTTGTAATACGTTTCCGATGTTAGTCCTATACCCACGTGGACATTCATATTTTCATTTTTCATTTTCTGATATATTTTCGTAAGTAGTAACGGATCAGCACTAGCTGGATAATTCTCTGAAACATATGCACTCATTATCCCAGTGCTTCTTGCCATGCTCGTATTTAGTATAATATCCCCTGGCTCAATTCCCTCGGCCCATGCACCACACCCGCCACATCTAATAATCATTTTCGAACCATTTTCAATCAATTCTGTGACCGCAATTTCGGTCGAACCAATACCAATACCTGTTGAGCAAATTGAGACTTTATGATTATGCCACTCCCCGATAACAACAATGAATTCCCTTGTATCCACCACTTTTTCACATTTCACCCAACTCTCAGAAATCAGTTTAACTCTATTTGGATCACCTACGATAAGTGTAACTTCTCCTAGCATTCCTTTTTTTAATCCTTTTAAGTGTATACTCATATGAATTCCCCTTTTTATTTTGTCTTAAGCATTAGTACGCAACTTAATGAAATTAAATAAAGAACTGACAGAAAAGCCATTGCTACTGTTAAAGAATAGTTATCCAAAAAGAATCCGATAAATACAGAAGAAAAACCTCCTACTGCTCGACCAAAATTGAAAATAATATTATTTGCTGTTGCTCTAATTCTTGAAGGATAGAGATTTCCAACAATTGCACCATACCCAGCGTTCATCCCGTTGGCAAAAAAACCAACAATCGCTCCACCAACCAAGATAAGCAATGGACTATCCGCATACGAATAGATAAAAACAGCAAGTGCAGAAGATATAAGGAATAGAGAATATGCAGTCTTAGCTCCAATTTTATCCATAATCTGCCCGAAAAAAACCATCCCAATCGACATTCCAATAATTGTAGCAATCATCCAATAAGACGAACCAGATACAGTCAATCCTAATTTTTTTTGCAAGATAGACGGCAACCAATTCATTAATCCGAAATAGCCTGCAACTTGTGCAATAGCCATTATTGATAAACGAATCGTCGTCATCGCGCGACCTTTTTGAAACAACTCAATAATCGATGGTCTTGAATCATTCACATTAGTCGCTTTCCATTCTTCAGGATCATCTAGTTTGAAGTAAGCAAAAATTGCTAAGAAAATTGGCAATGCACCAAATATAAATAATGCTCTCCAACCAAATACTGGAATAATCAATGCTGCTGCGATTGCTGCAATAATACTTCCAACTTGTCCCGCAATTGTGACAAAAGAATTTACTCGTCCTCTTCTTTCAGAAGAAAAGGTATCGGCCATCATCGACATAATAACTCCGTATTCTCCACCCCCACCAACACCGACAAAGAAACGCAAAACATACACAATTACAATATTATTAGCAAAGGCCATCCCGCCGGTCGCAATAGCGAAAATTGCTACTGTAAGTACAAACACTTTTGCTCGGCCTTTTCTATCAGCTAAAGTCCCAAAAATCAGTCCACCAGCAAGCATGCCGATATTCGTAATAGTTGAAATGAATCCCCCAGCTGTTCCACTTATACCAAAGTCTGTAATCATAGTTGCCAGTACATAAGAAAGCAACATCGTACTCATGCTCTGTAATCCCAATCCACTCATAGACATCGCTAAAATATTTTTCTCTGACCGACTCATTAGCTTTTTCTGATAGTCACGTTCTAAATTCTTCTCCATAATCTGCTCCTTTATAAAAATATTGACATTGATTGCTACGTAAATCCAAACGATTTTTACCTCTCCAAACAAAAAACAGACTCAATACATCCCACCACTCGTGAAATGGATTAAGCCTGCTTACCAGTTACTCTCCAACAATTTTTATTCAATTTTTCGATATTGTTGTGCTTGCGTTGCATTAATAGTATCCCCACGTTGCTTCCCAAAACCGATGCCTCGTTGCACCAGCACCCATTCTCCTTTCCGCTCAATTTCTTTTGCGATTACCGCATTATGCGACAACACTTGAACTACCACCATATTCCCACCCTTTCTGATAGCAAAAATCAACATAAAAAAAGAGGTACTAGACGACTGTCCAATACCTCTGACATAGCAAATAAACGAGCAACAACTTCCCTTAAAATTCTCCTAATTTTATCAAAAAAGTGCGATAAACCGGTAGAAATCCAGCAAAAAATTAGGTACAATTAACAAGGTTAGTGCTTGCACTAACTATGGCAACTTGATTGATCAGCGCCAACTGATTCTTCAAGGCCTTGTGGTTTAGTAGCTGTGTTTTAACTAAACTGCAAGGTGCCTTTTTTTATTCGATTTAAACTATCTGAGTCTATTCTAATGAAAACGATTCCTATCTGTCAAGCGAACAAAGGGAAAAAGTTAAAAAAGATAGAATTTTCCGATAAGAGTAAGTCAACTCATGTAGTAGAGCATTTTTTATTCAAAATCTACAGGTCTTGCAACTTCATTGCTTTCATCAAATTCAAATGCAATAGCATCCAAAATACGTTGACTTGATTCTCCATCTCCATACGGATTTGAAGCTTTTGCCATTGCATGGTAGTGCTCCTCACTATCAAGAAGGAATGAAGTTTCTTCAAAAACAGTTGCTTCATCAGTACCAACCAATTTCAACGTTCCAGCTTCAATGCCTTCTGGTCTTTCAGTTGTATCGCGAAGAACTAGTACAGGTACACCAAGAGACGGTGCTTCTTCTTGAACTCCACCAGAATCAGACATAATCAAATGACTTTTATTGGCAATATTTTGAAAATCAACTACATCTAATGGTTCAATCAATTTGATTCGATCAGATTTAATCAGTGTATTTCTTGCCAGCTCACGAACTTTAGGATTTTTATGGATTGGAAAAACAACCGCAATATCTTCATACTTTTCAATTAATCGATTGATTGCATGAAATACGTTTTCCATAGGTTTACCAAGATTTTCCCGTCGGTGCATTGTCACTAGAATAATTTTTTTATCACTAAGTTCATCAAGAAGTTCATTTTTATAATCTTCTCGTACTGTATACTTCATAGCATCAATAGCTGTGTTCCCAGTGATAAAAATCCTGCTTTCCTCATGATTTTCTACCAACAGATTTTGTTTACTTTGTGTAGTTGGCGCAAAGTAAATATCCGCTAATACATCTGTCACTTGCCGATTCATCTCTTCAGGAAAAGGCGAATATTTGTTCCAGGTACGTAATCCTGCTTCAACGTGACCAATCTTAATTTGACGATAGAAGCCTGCGATAGATGCTGCAAAAGTTGTTGTTGTATCACCATGGACTAAAATAATATCCGGTTTTGCTTCTACAAGTACACTATCCAGCTCTTTGATTACACGACTAGTGATATCCGTTAACGTTTGTCCATCCTTCATAATGTTTAAATCATAATCTGGAGTAACTTGAAATACTTCCAGAACTTGATCTAACATTTGTCTGTGTTGTGCTGTAACAGTCACGATTGACTCAAAACGTTCATCTGCTTCAATAGCTTTCACTAATGGAGCCATTTTGATTGCTTCAGGTCGAGTACCGAATACGGTCATTATTTTGATCCTCATACTTGTCCTCTTCTCTTCATTAAAATAATGATACTCCTTATCTCCTTACTATTGATAAATAAAAAAATTCCATAAAAAATGAGATAAACAAAAAATGAGAAAATTCTCCCATCAAAGATATTTAACAAAACAAATACCATTGTAATTGTGAACTCAAAAATTCTTCTATTTTTATTTGTGATCTTTATCTTTTGCTCTAAGAAATATTCTGATAAATCAGAACGAAAAACTAACAATACTAAAATTGAAAATACAGCATACGTCAAACTTTCCAAAATAAAGATAGAAATACCAGTTAGAATCAAACTCAAGAATAACGTTAAAATATTTGCGACAAAAATGCGTTTTTCTCCTCTTATTGTTTTCAAAAAAGTATTGGTCAAAAGTGAGGTTTTTGATTCATAAATAAAAATGGGGAATAGAATTCCCATATAATGTATACTCTCCTCATATGCTGGCAACCACCTTATTAATACAAAGGAAAAGGGATAGTACAATAGCAACAAACCAAATGAAATAGTCATAAGGCTAATACGAATATTAGAATAAATCATCGATAAGTTTCTATTTTCAATTCTACGGAGGTAGGGGAATAGTGTAGCTCCTATTGCATTAATGAATGTTATAAACATATTTGATAAACTTAACGTTAAAGAGATTTTCCCAAATTCCACTATGGACCACTTTCTTTCAACGCCAAACCTAATTACTCCAATAATAAGTTGGCTGGCAATAAATGAAAGGGTCAGATTTATTCCTGAAAACACTAATTTTTTTGTTGCTATTACATCTTTTAGATTAGGAATATAATTTCTAAATAAAATATCAAAGGTCATTCCCATTCCAACCACTAAAGCAATACCTCGGCACACTAAATCTATTATCAATAGAACAGAAAAATTATTCCCCGTAAAAACTAAATATAACATTGCCGGGAAAATGAACAGAATTCTGTCAACTCTTGTTAGCCTTGAATATTCAAGTATTCTGTTTGCAGATTGTAGAATTGATAAAATTAATGATCTCATATTAGTTAGTAAGATACTTATTACAGAGTAAATTATTATCAATGTCTTATCTGTGATAGATTCATCAAAAATACCAATCCAGATGCTAACAAGAATCAGAATTATAATCTCTATAATAAAAAGAAACCAAAATTGAATTCCCAATCGTTCTCCGTGTAAATCCTTGTACTCAATACCTGCATATTTTAATGCTATTCCATCAACTAATCCAAAATGAAATAATCCAGCAAATGAAATATAAAATAAATATAATTGGTAGTATCCATAGCCCTCTACTCCCAGAATTTTTGGGAAGAAGAGGATAGCAACTACAGAAATAAACATCGTTATAAAATTTGCAGAAACTGAATATAATAGATTCTTTGCAAGACTTATTTTTGATGACTTCATTTTCTCACCTAAACCTTAAGAAAGGCCTCATCGTTTAAAATGGCTTTTTTTACACATACCATTTGGCTCTTAATTAATTCTTTCGCTTCATTTTTAGACTCAAATAGTTCTTCCACTAGCTCAATAAATTTTTCGTTGTGTTCAACTGCTAGTTCCTCTATGTCTATCATAAATTTATCTAATTTAAATTGCTTTACAATGTTAGCTTTATAACCAGAATAAGAAATTGCGAAAGCAGGAACATTACTTATTAATGCAAAAATTACTGAATGAAATCTTGTTCCTATCAATATTTCAGCCTCAGAGTATAGCTTTATCAATTCAGTTGCAGAATAATAAGTGTAGTCATAATTATAATAATTAATCCCTTTTGTCATATCTTCAAACTTTTTTGTAATGATATTGTCGTTTTCAAAAGAGTTAGGACCCTTAACATGTGGGATTACCAAGATAGTTACTCCATATTTATTGTGTAATTTATCACAACATTCTTTTATCGTTTCTAAATATCTTAATTCTCCATTTTTTTGAGGAAAATTATGTTGTCGTAAAGTAATCACAACATACGGATCTTTGTTCTCAAATTTTATTTTTTTATTCTCATTAAGTAAAAATGCATAATCACTTGTCAAATTAACATTACTTTCACTAAGTCCCAATTTTATCATCTTTTCCAAAGAAATCTCCTCACGAAAAGAAATTCCTTTAGCCGAGTTCAAAACATTCAATGTGAACTCTAATTTCTTCTTACTAAAGAAATCACTATTATAAAATGGTCCCATGGATTGGGCTAAGATTGAGTAAGGTTTATTTAATTTTTTTGCTATCTTCAATGGATATAAGCATTTAAGAAGGTGAAAAAAGCCATGCACACCTTGCCTGTCAAAGAGAAAGTGTCCTCCCTTTGAAATAACGACATCACTATCTTCAATTGTTGAAAAACTCTTATTTTTGATTCCCATAAAAAATGAGATATAAACTAATACTACACTGAATAATTCTCGAACCTTTGAAAATAAATTTCCATCATACACTTTATAAAATGGAGACGGAATTGTTTCAATAGAAATATTAGGAAATTCCTCAATAATTTTCTCAATACTTTTATCATAATAAAAATTCTCGTTTGATAATTCTGAAAGTATTTTTATTTCTAGTGATTCATGCTCAATATTGAATCTTTTTATGATTCCCATAATTATTGCACTATCACCGGAATTCAGATCTGACCAACCATTACAAATAACTACTCTCACAAATATTCCTCCTGCATCTGATCTATTATTTTCAAGTACTTCTCTCCAATGATCGCCCAATCATAATCTTTAACTCTCTCTATATGTTCAAAATTCCCATCTGAATAGTCCTGAATAAAAGTGATTAAATTTCGAATTATTTCATTTTCATCATAGGTCGATACCCTACCTCTATCATAAGAATTAATTACTTCTTTTGAGTAATCCTTTTCATCACAAATAGCAAAGATTGGTCGATCTGTCGCCAAGTATTCAAATAGTTTTCCCGGAACCTGAACACTCCCAAGATTTCCAAAAAATAATAAGGCATCCGTATTTATCTGGTTATCAACTACCTCATTAAATCCGATATTCCCTAACATATTAAAAGTAATATTTTTATTATCAAATGTCTGGATTCTTTCAAGTACATACTGCTCCATTTTTCCGGCTATGGTGATGACGATATTTCTATTATTTAATTGCCTAGAGTTAATTTTTTCTAATGCATTAAAAAAACTTTCTGGATTACGAATATCTTCATAAAAAATTCCTGAGTAAAAAAAGTTTATATTATGCTTAGAATTATTTGTACACTTTCTTTCTCGTTCGTAAATTTTTGTATCTACACCTTGACTAATAATTGCGATCTTATTCTTTATAAAAGGAAACTGCCTAACATACTCATCTAATGTAGCTGAAGTTGTTACTGTGACAAAATCTGCATGTTTAAGTGTTCTTTTTTCCACATACCTATCAAGTATTCTTCTTCTTTTTGGAACAGTTTCATTTGAAGGATTAAAGGACCACGGATCGCCGTAATCAAAAATAAGTTTACAATTAAAATACTTTTTCAATTTTTTCGCAAGTAAGTGTGTAGAAAATGGAAATCCAACTGAAATAATAACATCTGGATTGCCATTTTTCCCTGATATTTCAAGTACAGATTTTTTTAAATATTGATTCCAGAAAATCATTCTATCTGGAAAAAAGAAAGATTTTATTTTTTTTTTGTAGATAGATTTAGCCAATAGTTTAATTTTATTTTGAGGAGCGGTACTTTTTTCTTTATTTGTCTCACTTCGCTTTTCCTTTGATGGATATAATTTTTCATAAAATCTTCCACCATAACTTCTAACTACTCGATATTCATTCGATATCATATCAAGCTTTTCTGAGTTATATATCGGATCAGTTTTACTAGGATCTATCGTAAAAACTGTTACATCGTGTTTTTTTGATAACTGCTCAGAAAAGTTTGCCCAAGCGATTCCTCTTCCTGCACCAATTGGTGGAAAATTATACATTAATATAAAAATTCTCATATTTTCTCCCCCACAGATTCATACACTTTTTTATATTGATCAACCATCTCCAATATAGAAAATTTCTCAGCTTTGAGTGATGCGTTCTCTGAATAAAAAGAATAATTACCCATGATTTCTTCAATTCCATTAATAATTTGAGAAACTAGTTCTTTATCTGAGTTAACTAATATCCCATTGACAGAATTATCTATAACTTCACTAACGCCACCAACATCGGTACAAATAACGGGAACCCCCATTGCAAGAGACTCTATATATGTATATGGCAGTCCTTCAAACAAAGAAGGTGAAACTAAAATATCAATTGTCGAAAAAGCTTTGACCACATCCTCACTAAAACCCATAAATGAGATATTTGGTAATTGTTTCTCTTTCGCCTCAGATCTCAATGTGCCAGCTAACGGACCTTCACCATAAATTAGGATGTCGTAATTTTTTTTGACTTTCTGAGCCAATTGAATCATAATTTCAGGATTCTTTTGCTGAGAAAGTCTTCCAATGAAACCTAGATTTGATGTAATTTTCTTTTTATTAACTTTAATTTTAAATCTATCAAGGTCAATTCCATTGTAAATAATTTCTATTTTTTTCTTATAGTTAAATTTATTTTTTAATAATTCACCATCTTTTTTTGAAACTGCTACTGTACAGGCATCCGAGCTAGAGAAGAAACCGAACAAACATCTTACAATGAGATTATCTTTTTTAGGCGAAAAATATAATCCATGAACCGTGGTAACAATTTGTATATTCTTTCTTTCAATAAAATTAACCAGATTAGTCACTAATCTACCCATAAATATTGCTCGAGCAGCATGTAGATGAACTATGTCAGGTGATATATTCCTTAAGACATCATATATCTGTACCAAAGAAATAATCCCTCTTTTCATAGAAAAAAGATTAATATTTTCTTTTTTATTAATCTTTTCAACAATTTTATTACCAATTGAACAGATCAAAGTTATCTCGTATTCTCTATCTAAATTATTTATTATATCAGAAACATTTTTCTCTGAACCGCCATATTCTTCTCCATTAAGGATTATAAATACTATTTTTTTCATATTATTGTCCTTGCTTATTGATTTCATATTATTTTATACTTGTTCTTCATAGATTTCCTGACTAAAATATATAATGCTGTTTCCCTTCCCAAGGATTCTAAATAATCTTAAAAGACATTTAAATTTTCTCATCATATCCACTATCAGCAATCATTACCATTAATGGCAATGCAAGTAAAAACCAAAGGTGTCTCCAATGAATTATGTCAATTACAAATCCATTTACAAGGATCCCACATAAACTGCTAAAAGCTATTATATGTAGTTCATTCTCATTTTTAATGAGAGATCTTCTAAGACTAGTAAAAAGTGAAATAAAAATTATTAGTATAAAGCTCAGGAATCCTGCGTGTCCATTTTCTAACCACACACGTAAATATCCATTATGAGTTGCATAATTCAATGATAATTCAGTTTGACCAGGTCCAATTCCAAATGGAAATTTTGCAATATCAATTAAAGCTCTATCTTGTGTATTGAATCTATCAGTGTCATATGCATGGATTGCAAATCTTGTTTCTAGCATGGATGCTACTTCTGGAATTGTAATGAATTTATATATTCCTATTATAAATACTGCTAATATAGGAATTAATTTAAAAATTTGTCTGATATTGGGATTTTTAAAATACTTTAGAAATAAGAATACAGATAAACTCAAAACAAGGTTTATCCATGCAGCTCTGGAATAACTTAGGATGTTAGCAATTGTACAAACAGAAAAAATAAAATACCATCGAATCTTTCTTTCTGGAGCTAAAATTTGTGAAAAAGAATATAATATTATTGGTACCATGAATGGTCCGAATACATTAGGATCTTTAAAAAAACCAGTTACTCTACCAAATTTAACTATTTGATTAAACGTTGGAATTATTGATAAATAACTTAGAATTCCAACGCAGGCAGAAACAGTTGCAGAAAAGATATATCCGCTAAATAATATTTTTAACCCCTTCTCTTTGTATGTAAAACTAAATGCAATGAAAAATAAAAAAGATAAAATCAAATATATTGTTATTAAGAAATATCTTAGTGCCACGGTAGTAGAAGAGACAAAGAAAAATGAAATTATATTTGCTATTATTAAAACATAGATACTCCCAAAAATAATATCATTGTACCGAGGTAATCTTAATAATTTTAGGCCTAATCCAATTACCAAGACTATAATAAAAAGAAAGTCCATTGGAGCTGGTTCAAAAAAAACTATTCCGCTTATTGCCATCATAACCCATACCAATCTCAGGTATATATTCTTCACGCCTTACCTCCATATATCCATCTAACGTAATAAATTCTTATACTTAGTAACACTCTTTAACCGATATCTCAAAATTTTGATTTTAAAAAAATAAGCATATCATTATAATTATACTAATAACTTTAGATATACCTATAAAGTTATAAAGACCTAACTAATTATTTTTACGTGTTATAGTACGTCTGTGTAACACCGAAAAGTACTCGAAATGAAATCATCAATAGTAAAACTTTTCTCATATAATTTTCTGGAATTTACTGATAATTGCTGAAACTCATCTGTTGTTAATTGACTTATTTTATGCATAAATAGCTTTATATCTTCAGGCTTCACCGAAGTTAAATAACCGTTTTCCCCATGAGTAATTAATTCATTAACTCCTCCAACATCAGTTGCAAGAATTGGACGGCCCATACACATTCCTTCAATAATACTAATTGGAAGGCCCTCATAGTCAGATATAAGTGTTAACACAGAATTGTGATCTAAATAATCCATAGGAGTTTCTTTAAAACCTAGAAAATCTATTTTATCCTCTAACTGATAAGCGTGTACCTTATTTTTTGCTTCTAATAGTCTCTCCCCATCACCAATAAATGTTATACGATAATTAGTGATTCCCTTTTCTGAGAGTAACTTAGCAGCGTCAATTAAAAGATCTTGCCTTTTCTGAACGTCTGAGAATCTCGCAATCATAACAAAATTAATCGGTTCGTTCCTATCTCGTTCAAGAGAGAGGTTTGGATACTCGTCGGGTACACCATTATAAATGGCTATTCCCGTTGTATTTTTAAAGATATTCTTACGATTTGCAATATCGTAATCAAATTTCGATACACAAATTACTTTATCTGTAAACCCGCTTAGGAATCTTTCAATACCAACAAAAACTCTTGCTTTTTTTTTAGAAACACCATCTGTAAATGACCATCCATGAGCAGTAAATATAACTTTCACATTTAAATTGATACATGCTACTCTACCCACAGCTCCAGCTTTTGATGAATGGAGATGAACGATTGCTGGGTTTTCTTTTTTTACTAATTTTCGGAATTTTCTAATTGATCTTAAATCTTTACTAATAGAGATTTCACGAACTAAACTTGACATTAAGATAATTCTACATGGAATTTTATTTTCATGAATTTTTTTTGTCAAATCACCCTCGTCACCAACTACAAGAATTACATCAGAACCCTTTAAAGCTTGTGCACGAATTAATTCGTATAGATGATTTTGGGCTCCTCCCCATTTAGACCTAGTAATACAATATAAGATTTTCATTGTTTCTCCTCATTCTTCTAGTTGATTATCTTCTCACTTGCTTCAGTAGCCTTGATACTTTTCTCAAAATTTTTGTCCTGATAAGATAATTGAAATTTTTGAATGATACTTCCAGGATAGCCTTTCATTTCTCTATCATAAACTAGCGTACCAAAAACTTTATTAAATACATTAATTTGCTTCGATAAAAATTGAATTAAACCATCAAGTCCTGGAATGATCCTGATTTTTTTATTATTGATTTCAGCAATTTTTTCTACCATATCAGATGTATTAACGTATTCTTTATTTTGAGGATGAAATGTTCCCGATAGCTGGGAATCAACCATCAATTTAAGAAATAGAGCTAGATTATTGATATAAAGCATACTTCTTTGATTTTTAACTTTTGGGAAGATTGGACTTTTTTTTGCCAGTCTAGCTAAACGTGGATAATTTCCCACTGTATTCGGTCCATAAATCATCGGTGGTCGTAAAATACAAACTTTAAACTTAGGTGAATCAAGTTCACCGAGTAATTTTTCTGCCGCTAACTTCGATTTTCCATAAGGTGTTTTTGGCTGTGGCATCGTTTCTTTTGATATAACTCCCGTATCTACACCAAAGATTGACATGGAGCTAAAGAAAATAAACTGACTAACCCCTTCGTCTTTTGCTTTTTTCGCTGTTTCAACTGCTAAATCACGATTGACTTGATAATATAATTCTTCATTTTTCTCTTTTACATGCACAATAGCTGCTAGATGAATAATTGAATCGTACCCCGAAAAATCCTTTTCTTTCCACGAACCATCCTTTAAATCAATCGTGTCAATCTGATAGTCATCCCCGAATTGTTGCATATAGGTTTCAAAAGAAGTGCCAATATAACTATTGGCGCCAGTAATCAAAATCCGCTTCATTCTTTCTCTCCTTTATCCTTCAACGAACCTGTTCCGCCTTCTACCACACCATCACTTTTAAAGACGGCGCCAATCGTGCCAAAGAAACATTTGACATCTAAAGCAAAGGACATTTCCTTTGTATAAGTCCCATCTAGCCTTGCTTTTACAGGAATTTCCAATTCATCACGTCCACTGATTTGCGCGAGTCCGGTTAATCCAGGGCGGATGTCATTTGCGCCGTAAAGGTCTCTTGCTTCAATCAAATCATACTGATTCCATAAGCAAGGACGAGGTCCAATGATTGCCATATCCCCTTTTAGAATGTTCCACAATTGAGGTAATTCATCCAAGCTGGTTTTCCGCAAGAATTTTCCGACTTTTGTAATAAAATAGTCTGGATTTTCCAACAGATGGGTCGGCATTTCTTTAGGCGTATCTACCCGCATCGTCCGGAATTTATAAATATTAAAGTAGCGTTTGTTCTTTCCTACCCGCTTTTGTTTAAAAATGATTGGACCTTTTGAATCTAGCTTGATTGCTAAAAACAAAAGCAGAAAAATTGGCGACAAAACAATGATGCCAATCAATGAAAGCAAGAAATCAATGCCTCGTTTAAGTCCGTTCCTATACACGTTTCCAACTCCTATTTATTCGAAGCATTCGCAAAACGAACGACTTCTTTGGCTAATTCATGATCATCCTTTGGTAGATGATCGACAAAATCCATCACTTTCTGGATGGAATACCCCTTGATATTTCCAACAAAGATTTTTTCATAAACTTCTTCATCGTTACGTTCTTTGTCCAACAATAATTCTTCATACAATTTTTCTCCGGGACGAATACCGGTTTCGACGATTTCAATTTCATCTTCGGAATAGCCGCTGAGACGAACCATATTTTTGGCAAGATCCAAAATTTTGACCGGTTCGCTCATATCCAATACGAAGATTTCGCCTCCTTTTGCAAGGGCACCCGATTGAATTACCAATCGGCTAGCTTCGGGGATTGTCATAAAGTAACGAGTCATGCGAAAATCTGTCACTGTAATGGGTCCACCTTTGGCGATTTGTTCCCGAAAAACTGGAATTACACTGCCTCGTGAACCTAAGACATTTCCAAAACGGACAGCAGAAAATTTAGTTTTTCCTGTTTCATTTAATCCCGTCACGATCATTTCTGCAATTCGCTTAGTAGAACCCATGACGTTTGGCGGATTATTGGCTTTATCGGTAGAGATCATCACGAAATTTTTGACGTTAGTAGCTTTTGCGGCTTCTGCCACATTTTTTGTACCATACACATTGTTTTTTACCGCTTCTCGCGGGTTGTACTCCATCATCGGCACATGTTTATGGGCTGCAGCATGATAGACGATATCTGGCTGATAGTGTGCCATAACTTCGAAAATCTTCTCTCTGTCTTGGACGTCAGCAATGATTGGCACGATTTCGGTTAGCTTATCAGTATAATTTGTTTTCAATTCACGATCAATTAGGTAAATGGAGTTTTCTCCATGACCTAGCAATAATAATTGCTTTGGATTAAATTGGATGACTTGACGACAAATTTCAGAACCAATCGAACCACCAGCTCCTGTGACTAAAATCACTTTATCCGTCAACTGATCTTTGATAGAATCAATATCTAAGGCAACTTCCTCTCGTCCTAATAAATCTACGACATCAATGGTTTTTAGACGAGACATGCTGATTTTACCAGATGCCATCTCTTCCATAGATGGCATCGCATTTACTTTTACTTTTAAATTTTCAAGAGTATTAAAAATTTCTCGTAGTTTTTTTCGTGACATGGATGGGATGGCGATTGTCACCATGTTAATATCATGGGCTTGAATCAAATCCGGTAGATCTTTGATTTTCCCCAGCACTTTGACTCCGCTAAGATACGTTTTTACTTTATTGGGATCATCATCTACAAATCCAATCACATCGATTTCGCCGGCGGTTTTTGAACCTAGCAGACTGTTGTAAAGAATTCGTCCGCCTTCACCTGCACCGATAATTAATGTTCGTTTAGCTTCAACACCACTGACACCATTCATATTTCGATGCTCTACGAACAAACGCCACGCTAACCGGCTGGCTACAATCAAAAAGGTAGACAAGATATAGGCAAAGACCTCTACTCTACGGCTATATCGATTTCCGGATACAAACAGAAACGCCATGATTGTCACAAGCTGACAGGTTGTCGCAGCAAAAATAGCAATCATTTCCCGCAAATTTGTGTAACGATTGATACGAGTGAACACTTTAAATATGTAGCCATACAGCCAATACAATCCTATCGATATAAGAATCGTTTTTTGAATAAAATCTACCGACACCGGCAAAAACGGCCGCATGAAATAATACGTCGCGATATTTGCAAAAGCGATCAATAAGCTATCTACGATCACTAAAATAATTACTTTCCTTCTCCTTGTTAACTCGAACAACCCCATCATCCCCTAAAACAATCCAAATTTCTTCTTTTTCACTTCTGAATAGGCAGCAAAAGTAATTGGATCCCCATTCAGTAGATCCTTCGCTACTTGTTGCATCGCCGTGACTTTCTCTTGTCCAAAATCTTTGGCGATTTGTTCGTAGGCTTCCTTCATATAGAAATTGCGCTTATTAACTCCATGAGCGTCTGAAGCCACCATTTGAACCAAATTGTGCTTCACCATTTCTTTTGCGGTCTTTTGGATCGACTTGCCAAAGGTTCCCACATAACTGGGAGCTGTCAATTGTGCCAATACCCCCATATCTAGAAACGGTACCAAACGATTTGGTTCTTCCCGAAATTTTGCGTTTCGCTCTGGGTGGACGATAACTGGTATCTTCCCCAAACCTCGCAGTTCAAAGAGAATTTGTTCTGCGTAAGCAGGAATATCCAACGTTGGAAATTCAATCAGGATATAAGTATCATCTAAATCAGTAAACAGGATTTCACCGCGTCTTATATCCTCAAGCAAATCACCAGTGATACGAACTTCTTGTCCTTCTAATACCGTCAACGGCAGTTGACGGCGGTCTAATTCTTCTTGCAAACGGAGAACGCGGGGAATGACAGATTGCTTGGGATTGGTGTATTTTCCATTATTATGATGGGGCGTACATAAAATATGTGTGATTCCCTGGCTGATTGCTTTTTCTGCCATGGCAATGCTATCATCCATTGTTTGGGCACCATCATCAATTCCCGGTAAGATATGGCAATGCAAATCAATCATTCCACCGTCTCCTTTACTTAATTTCCGTAATAGTAATAGCCTTGATCTTTCATATTTTCTGCACCATTATAGACCACGCCAAGTACCCTTGCTTGGACCATTTCCAGCAAATTCCGTGCTTTTACAAGTGATTCTTTCAATGATACATTTTCCCGCACAACTAAGATCGTACCATCTACTTTTGATGCCATGATTTGGGCATCTGTTACTGTAACGACCGGCGGCATATCAAAAATAAGAATATCATAATGGTTACGTACTTCTGCCAATACCTGATCCATCCGGACAGATCCCAACAATTCAGAAGGATTTGGCGGTTTTGGTCCACTGGTTAACACGCATAGATTGTCAACTGTTGTCGGTTGTGCTGCATCAACAATATTTTGAGTAGTACTTAATACAGTGCTTAATCCAATTTCGTTACTTAATCGGAAGGTTTTATGCACTGTAGCTTTTCGCAAATCAGCATCGATTAACAACACTTTTTGTCCCGCATTAGCAAAAACAACAGCCAGATTAGCAGAAGTGGTTGATTTTCCTTCACCCGGACCAGAGGAAGTTACTACGATGGTTTGGATTTGCTTATCTGTTGAAGAAGCAAATTGAATATTGGTTCGAACTGCCCGATATTGTTCTGAGACGGGTGAAGACTTATCAACTAAAGTAATTAGGCTTACTGCATTACTTTCTTTACCTTTACGTTCATTTTGTTTTTTTGTCATCTTTTTTATCCTCCTATACCCGAGATCGACTGCGACGTGATGTTGACGTATCTTCGTCCTTTTTCTTATTATCTGATAAAACTGAGTTTGTTTGCAGAGTTGTTGCCGAAATTTCCTTTTGGGTCATTTGAGGAACTGTCCCTAGAATAGTGAACCCTAGTGTATCCGTAACGAATTTGTCGTCCTTCACTGTCCGATCCAGTAACTCTAATAAGAAAGCCATCCCCACACCGACCATTAATCCTAATACAATACCAATTGCTAGGTTCAATTTGTTGTTTGGTGAAACTGGAGATAATCTTGCAGTTGCTTTCGAGATAATAGAAATTTTATCAATCGAGGTAGTCATCGTGTCTTTGGCACTTTCTTGAAAGACTTGCGCCGTCGTATTGGCGATATGTTCAGCATCAACTGCTTTCGTACTCGTTGCTTTGATGGAGAACATTTGTGAATTTTGGGACTGAGTAACTTCAATTGCTCCTTTAATTTCCCCCGTAGACAGGTTCAGATCGTATTCTGATTCCAACGTGTCTTTTACTTGACTCATTACCAAATCGCTAACAATTAAATCTTTGTAAGTATTAATCATTTGTAGATTCGTATTGACATCATTGACATTGGTTGTATCATTTTTGGGCAAAGTAACAATCAATTGAGCTTGGGAACTGTATTTAGGTGTAATGACAAAGAAAGTAACTGCCCCGGCAAGCGCCAATCCGGCAAACATACTAATGATAATTGCGGCGATGTGTTTCTTTAAAATTCCAAAAATTTCTTTTAAACTAATTGTCTCTTCCATTTTTTCTCCACTTTCTCTAGTTATTAGTGCCTAATTGCGTTTGCAATTTGGTTTGAACCCGGGTTAATTCGTCTTCACTGACCTGTTGATAAGAGATACCATCTTGCATAAAGCCTTCTCCTTGCATCTGATCTTGCTCAATTGTTCCAAAGGCACTACGGTAATCAAGAGCAATTTTTTTCATGTCATCAAAGCTCATATCCGTTTTTACGTTGTCTTCCATTGCATTAAGTACTTCCTGATACTTGGTCACACCATCAAGTGATAAGATTTTTTTTGCGACTCCTGCCACGATTTGGCGTTGTCTTTCTTGCCGACCATAATCTCCCCTTGGATCTTCCTTCCGCATTCGAGAATAGGAAAGAGCTTGGTCTCCGTCCAGCGTAATTTTTCCATAGTCAAAGGTGTACTCACCTTGCGTGAATTTTTGCTCATTGGCTACTTCAACGCCACCTACCGCATCAACAAGTTCCTTCAACCCTTTCATATTGATTGCTACATAATGATTGACGGGAATGTCCAAATAATTCTCAACGGTATCCATCGACATCCCGGCACCACCAAAGGCATACGCATGGTTGATTTTGTCTTCAGTGCCATGACCGACGATTTTAACATAGGTATCTCGTGCAATGCTGACGATTGTGGTCTTCTCATTCGTTGGATTGACCGCTGCTACCATCATAGTATCGGAACGACCAACTTCTGTACGTCCTAGATCACCGGTATCAATTCCCAATAACAGAACTGAAAATGGTTCTTTTTGATTCAAATTAGCAGTTTCTGTTTTTCCCCCATCTTGGGTCTGCCGCTCCACCGATTCATAGGTTTTTTGAACCGAATCACTAAGATCAAAATAGACCTTTGCCCCGATGCCGACGATTACCAATGTCAATGCAACGATAACGCCTAAAACACCTAATATGATTTTTTTACCCTTTGACATGCGATTGCTCCAATCTCATCAAAATTTATTAATAATTTTCTCCAGTTGTATCAACGGTTTCTATATTTTCCTCCGTTTGTCCATAGTCTATATCACTTTCAGAAGATTCAGCCTCGGAGCTAAGCCCTAGTCCTAATTGGCTATTGATGATGTCTGCGGATTTTTGATAGTCAGCTTTTAGCTTTTCATTTCGGACTTGCGCAATACTATTCACCAAATTTAGATAACTATCATAAGTGGCAGCCTCTGTAACATTCCCATCTTTCACCATTTTAGCGATTGATTCTCTGATATTCTTGCTGCGTGTGATTTGTGCAGAAGCAAAATCAAGATATTTCGTCACTAATTCATTCCACTGGTTACCTTCTACCAATTTTAATTGTTCACGAATCTCACCAACATCAGTATCTTTTAGCGTATCTTTTATAATGACGTCATTTTTTACCGTTTGCCAATTGCTGACTCCTTTCGTAAAGAGCAGATTGACTTCTTCTTGGATATTAAATTTTATGTCAGCATCGTCAAGCTGTGTTTCTAAATTTTCTTTTTGTTCGCCAATTGCTTTTGCCCCTGTAGGCATATCCTTTTCTTCAATACCAAACTCGTCTGCGGAAACTTTTACTGCGTCCAGATTTGCTGCAACTACTGAGACATCCGTATCCTTTAGGCCATTGCGCAAAAAGACTAAGTTTTTGTCGCTGTATAAGTCTTTGATTTCTCCATCAATTTCTGTTAACTTACTGCTTTCTTTTTTCACTGCTGTTTGAGCATATGTGACCATTTGATCATATTGCTTGCCAGCGTTTACTCGGTACCCAAAAAAACAAACCGCTAGCGCACTCGCTCCAACAGCTGCGACCGCAACGGTCTTCAGTAATGGCTTTTTCATCTAACACACTCCTTGTAAATAATTATTTTCACTATTCGTTAAATTTTATTATTTCCTAAATTACTGTGTGCAAAGTCACTAGTTTATATTATAAGCAAGAATGCTGCGAAAAAAAAGTGCTACAAAAGAATTTCCATGTGTTTTAGCAAGCATTTCTGTAAAAACCTGCACTTTCCATAAAAATTTTAATGAAATTGTACGTTTGTAGTCGTTTTCTCCAATTCAAATAGCTTTAATGAGATTTAAATAAGATTTTTCTCATTTTTGTTTTCCCACGAAAAAAGCAGTCCGTGCGAGGCATAGACTGCTTTCCTTAATTTCACTTGATTATCCGCGAATTGTGACCTTCACTTGACGACGTCCCCAGCTTGTACATTGGTCAACGGTCGGAAAATGCACGTCAATAATATTTCCTTTGATGGCACCACCTGTGTCGAGCGCTAAGGCAACTCCGTATCCTTGAACTTCCACAACGGTTCCTAGCGGGATCACACTTGGATCGACTGCGACAGCTTGCGGATTTTTCCGCAAATCTGTTCCGCTGGCAGTAAAATAGCTGGCGCCAGCTTCTGCGTAAGAATAGGCCGTTGATTCCATCATCATAGTCTTACCACCAGTTGTACTTCCGGTATTGTTACTTGAATTATTATTCGATGAACTCTCTTCGGTTTCACTAGTGCTTGTTTCTGAGCTGGCACTGGTTGAGCTGCTGCTTGGTTCACTAGTTGAACTTGCGCTGCTTTCCTTCTGTGCTGTCTTTTCTGCCGCTGCTTTCTCAGCTGCCGCTTTCTCCTGCTCTGCCTTTTCTGCTGCTGCTTTTTCGGCAGCCGCTTTTTCAGCCGCTAAGCGAGACTCTTCTGCTTCTTTGCTGTTGGCGATTTCTTGCAGGATATTTTTATTTTCTGCCAATTGTTCTTGTAAATTTGCGATTTTATCATCTAATTCTTTTGCATCTGCTTCTAAACTGGCCTCATTTTCTTTCAACGTTTCTTGGGTGTTTTCCACCTTGTCTTTTAACGTTTCAAGTTTTTCTTTTTCAGAAGTTAAACTGGTAATCTTCTCTTTTTCCGCATTTTGCAGAACACTCATTGCATAGGCACGGTTAATCAATTCTTGTAGATTGGACGAATCCAATAATGCGGTCCAATCCCGTTCGGCACCCCCGTTGACTTGAATATCCTTCAATCGTTGGGCAGCCGCAGTTTTGCGCTTTTCAATGTTTTGTTCTGTTACCTTGATTTCCTCTTGGGCATCTGTCAATGCTGCTTCGTTTTTAGCGATTTTGGTTTTCGTCGCTTCGACTTCCGCATATTTATCGTTCACATCATTTAACGCCAATTGGACTTCTGCGCTGATTTTATCACTTTGCTGTGTAATCGCGCTTTCTTTTTCATTTAACGAATCAAGAGATTCTGCACTAGCAAATACTGGGACGACAAAATTTGCTACTAATACAGCAGTGAAGACTGTCATTAGTTTCTTTGCTTTCACTGAATCCAACACCTTTCGTTTCTATCCTCAATGCTACTTATTATACAAATTTTGTTGGCGATTATTGTTTCATTTCTTTTACAATTTGTTACATTTTCACCTGAAAGTGGGGAGTATTTCGTGAATTTTTTCAGAAAAACGCAAAAAAGTGGAGAATGAACCTGTTTTCTCCACTTTGCCTTTGTCATCATTTTGTAATATTGGGTCTATTTTTTTCGAAGATTTTCGACTAATTGACGAATATCTTCCAGACTTTTCACATTTTCGATTTTTAACTGCGAAAAGTTTTTTAAGAGTCTTCGTTGATTAAAATTCAATTTTGGCAAAGCTTCTTTTAATTCAGGATGGTCCTTGAAGTAATTCAGCCATTCAAAACGCTGTTGAACTTCCTGCTTTTGTTGGTCGAAACTTTCTCTCAACTCAGTCTTTCGCTGCTCGACTGCCGCATTCAGTTTCTTCGTAGCCGCTTGGAAGGCAGCAAGGTTCGCCAACGTATAGCCCAGATCAAACATAATGATGGCAATCAAAATCACCGGGAGATAAAAACCAAAATGGGCGGCTAACCAGCTTTCCATTTGCGCAACTTGCGGATGAACAAATTTGACAATCACCACGCACCCGATTCCCCAAAACAGTGAAACCGGCAATGCCACGCGTCCGTTGAGATTCAAAGGAACATCGCGATAATCCCACCAAGAAGCATGAAACAATTTTTCCAATCCAAAGCTGGTCACATATTCTAATACCGTCACCAGTACCGTCGCAAAGATATATAATAGGAACAAATTATCATGAAACGGTTGTAAAAAGTATAAAACAGCTAAAATGCCAAACCCGTAGATTGGTGTGATGGGTCCCACCAAAAATCCACGATACACGAACCGTTTTGCTTTGATCGAACAGTAGACTGTTTCCCACAACCAACCAATAAATGAGTAACAAAAAAATAAAAGCACTACACGAATAAATTCTTCCATTGTGCTCTCCTTTCTGAGTTTTCTTCTATTATACCGTATGTGGTTGGACTATTGTAGAATAGAAGCGGAGGAACCTGCTACATCAAAAAAGGACAACCGTTCCTCTGTCTTTTTTTTCGAGAAAAATCCTTTTTTTATTTTCTACATGCTAAAATAAAGATAACTTTTTGAGAAAGTAAAGGTGAAAAAATGCTTCAATTACTTACCTACGCAAAAAATTATCGCAAGCAAATCGTGCTTGGTCCTTTTTTTAAATTCTTAGAGGCCGTCTTTGAATTGATTTTGCCCCTACTGATGGCCCGTTTAGTGGATCATGGGATTCGGGCAAACGATCCACGAGCAGTTTGGTCAATGACCGGCTGGATGATTGTGATGTCCCTTGTCGGCTTGATTTGTGCGGTGATTTGTCAATATTATTCTTCGATTGCCTCTCAAGGCTTTGGGACGGAACTGCGAAATCAATTAATGAAGAAAATCAATACTCTTTCCCATGCAGAGCTGAACAAATTCGGCACCGACACGCTGATCACTCGAATGACCAACGATATCAACCAAATGCAATTGGCGTTGGCTATGCTGATTCGTTTAGTCGTTCGAGCACCTTTTCTAAGCGTGGGGGCAGTCATTATGGCCTTCACCATTGATTGGCAAATCGGGTTGATTTTTTTATTGGTTCTGCCCTTATTTTGTCTCGTTTTGTTTTGGATCATTCGCAAAACCGTGCCTTTATATCAGCAGGTACAAAAAAAATTAGACCGTCTAAACGAATGGATTACGCAAAATCTTAGTGGGATCCGTGTGATTCGCGCCTTTGTTCAAACAAAAAAAGAAACGACTCGTTTTGCAGAAGCCTCCGATGAATTGGCGGACATTTCCGTCAAGGTAACGAATTTGTCCGCTTTGTTGACGCCTGCTACCACCTTGATTATGAATCTCGGCATTTTGCTGGTGTTTTATCTGGGGGGGATCAAAGTCAATCTTGGTCATTTGGCACAAGGAGAAATTTTGGCTCTGGTCAATTATATGAATCAAATGTTGTTGGCGCTGATCGTTGTCTCAAATCTGGTGATTATTTTTACCCGTGCTGCAGCTTCGGCCCAACGGATCAATGAAGTTTTGGATGTTGAACCGACAATCAATGCACAAACAGGTACAATCAGTGAGGAACCGGCCTCTATCATCTTTCAGCACGTTGATTTTCGGTTTGCTCCTACCTTTGGTTTAGCGTTGCAGAATGTTTCCTTCACTGCTCCTGCTGGTTCGGTCATCGGCATCACCGGACCAACCGGCGGGGGAAAATCTGCTGTCACTCAGTTGATTCCCCGATTTTATGACGTGTCTGCTGGATCAGTAACAGTGGGAGGACTTGATGTTCGCAAGTGGCAGCTTGATGCATTGCGAAAAAAAATCGCTCTCGTTCCTCAAACTGCCGTGCTTTTCACCGGAACGATTCGTGAAAATTTGCAATGGGGGAAAAAAGACGCCACAGACGAGGACTGTTGGGAGGCGCTGAGAATTGCGCAATGCAAAGAATTTGTTGCAGCATTGCCTAGCCAGTTAGACACCAAGATTTTCGAAGGCGGGAAAAACTTTTCCGGCGGACAAAAACAACGCTTGACCATCGCCCGTGCTTTGATTGCAAAACCGGAGATTTTGATTTTGGACGACTCCTTGAGTGCTTTGGATTATCAAACAGATCGGAATTTGCGGCAAGCTTTGAAGGAAGAAACTGCCAGCACGCTGTTTATTATTTCCCAACGCATTCGTTCCATTCAATCAGCAGATCAAATTCTCGTTTTTGATCAAGGAACTCTTGCGGCAAAAGGAACCCACCATGAATTACTCAAAGGTTCGCGGGAATACCAAGAAATTGTTGCCTCACAGGAGGAATCAGAAAATGAATAAAACCTTTAATACGGCAGTTTTGCGGCGGTTTCTTCCCTATCTGCTGCGCTATCCCTTGGAGCTGTTCCTTGCTGTACTGCTGGGAATCGTTGCCGGTGGAACCAGTGTTTATATGACTTTTCAAATCGGACAGGCGGTTGATGTCTTGATTGGCAAAAATGCTGTCGATTTTGCGGCGTTTTCCCATATTCTCTTTTTATTCGCCAGTGTGGTGCTTCTTACAGTGGTCAGTCAATGGTTCATTCAACGATTAGGCAACCGAGTGGCGTATCTTTCTGTGACGGAATTGCGAAAAGATGCCTTTGCACAGTTGAACCGATTGCCCCTGCGTTTTTATGACCAAACGCCTCATGGTGATATCATCAGTCGCTTCACCAATGACATGGATGCGATTTCGATTGCGGTGGCTGCGATTTTTAACCAATTATTTTCCGGTTTAACGGTCGTGTTGGTAGCTTTTGTCGTCATGCTGCGGTTGAGTTTTTCCTTAACATTGGTAGTTTTACTAGCCACACCGATTATTTTTCTCGTTAACTTTTGGGTGGCTCGCAGTTCTCAAACGAACTTTGCCAAACAACAGGCAATCGTTGGTGATATTTCGAGTTTTGTTACTGAAATGATTGGCAACCAAAAAATTGTCAAAGCTTTTCAACGAGAAGCAGTCAATCAGACGCAATTTGAAGCAATCAACCAAGAGTTGAATCTTCGTGGACAAAAAGCTCAGTTCTCCTCTTCTTTGACGAATCCTATCTCCCGTTTTGTCGATCACCTTGCCTATTTAGCAGTTGGTTTTGTTGGCGGTTGGCTGCTTTTGGCGGGAGATGCCCAAATTACGGTAGGAATTATTTCCAGCTTTACGATTTATGCCAGCCAATTTACCAAGCCTTTTATCGAGATTTCCGGCATCACCACCCAGATTCAAACAGCAATGGCGGGCTTGTCTCGAGCCTTTCAATTAATCGATCAATTGCCGGAGATACCAGATGCTCCCGATGCAGTTTCCTTAGCGAAAATCGAAGGGGCGGTTGCTTTCCAAGAAGTTTCCTTTGCCTATGATCCGCAGACGCCGTTGATTGAGAATTTTACTTTTTCTGCAAATCCCGGCGAAACAGTTGCCATCGTGGGAAAAACCGGGGCTGGAAAATCAACACTGGTCAATCTGCTGATGCGTTTTTATGAGGTAGATAGCGGAAAAATCACGATTGACGGCATCGACATTCGCCAACTCAAACGCAATACCCTCCGCAAAAGTTTTGGTATGGTATTGCAAGATACTTGGTTATTTGATAGTACATTGCGGGAAAATCTACGCTACGGTAACGAACAAGCTACCGATGAGGAAATTTTTTCTGCCTTGAAGCAAACCTATATGCTGGAATTTGTGGAACGCCTTCCTAACCAGTTGGATACGTTGATTGGAGCATCCGGCATCAAAATTTCTGATGGGCAACGACAATTATTGACGATTGCCCGAACCATGATTAGTAAGCCCTCAATGTTGATTCTTGATGAAGCAACAAGTTCTGTTGATACCTTGACAGAACGTAAAATCCAGCAGGCTTTTCTGGCTATGATGGAAGGACGAACCAGCTTTGTCATCGCTCACCGTTTGGCAACAATCCAAGCCGCAGACCATATTTTAGTGATGGATGCCGGACAAATTGTCGAACAAGGAACCCACGAAACTCTGCTTGCACAAAATGGCTACTATGCCCAGTTGTATCACGCTCAATTTGAAGCTTAAAAAGCAAAACGAACATCTGGAGATTGCTCTCACAAGATGTTCGTTTTTTTATTTGCTGGATTCTGAAAGTAAGCCTAGCGATTCCTTCCACTTCAAAACCCGCATCACAGATTGATCCAATGCACTTTCTGAATAGGTTCCGTCTTTTACAGCTTGGATAATAACCGGAATTTGTTGCGCATATGTGGAGGACATCACCAAATCATTTCCCGCCTGCAATGCTGCCAATCCGGCTTCTTCTTGAGAAATGAAATTCGCCAAGCCCGCCATATCCATGTCATCTGTCATGACGACTCCTTGAAAATTCAATTCCTGCCGCAACAGCTTATGAACCTCTTTTGAAATAGAAGCAGGGTGATCCGGATCGATACTGGCTATAATATTATGAGATACCAGCACGCTGTCCGCTCCGGCTTTGATGCCCGCTTGAAAGGGCAGAAAATCATTTTTTCGCAAGTCTTCTAATGGTCGTTGGTCGGTCACAATTTCCACATGGGAATCCCGATTGTCGCCATAGCCAGGAAAATGCTTCATGGTTGAACCAATGCCCGCCGCTTTCATCGCTGTTACAGCTGTTTCCACATAGTGACTGGTTCCTTCCGCATCCATGCCAATCGTTCGATCATAGATGAACGATTGCGGATCGGTAGAAACATCGGCTACCGGAAACAACCCAGTTTGGATACCGTAATTTTTAAAAATTGCCGCTTTATCCTGAACATCTTGAGTGATGGCATCCCAGCCACCCTGTGCATACAATTCCTGTGGAGAAAGAAAAGGCGAAGCCACTAAATTGCTGTTGCGGCTGATTCGTGTCACAGTGCCGCCCTCTTCGTCTGCACCAATCAACAGCGGAATTTCACTTGCTTCTTGATAACTTTGGATTTTTTGCTTCAAACTATCTGCCGTTTCATTTTCGGTATCCCGACCAAACAAAACATAGCCACCTAAATGATAGGATTGAATGTCTTCCACTTGATTGCTTTCTGGCACCCGAACAAAAAACAGTTGCCCAACTTTTTCTTCCAGACTCATGGATTCCAGCAATTTTTCTGTTCGAATTTTTTCGGGTTCTGTGGTTGATATTGCAGTAGTTGTAGCTTCCGATACTTTTGTGGAGGATGCTTCTTCTTGTTCTTTGTTTTCTTGGCTAAAAGACTGGAACAAGAAAAAACCAGCCACCAATAATAAAATGATGATGCCTCCGAAAATAACAATTTTTTTCATGGATTCCTCCTACGATTATGCTCTGTTATTACCCTTTTATTATGCCATAGGTCGAAAAATAATGTGACACGAAAGCTTGGAAAGTCCTCTGTTCCCATTTCTAATGAAATTAACGTATGGTAAACGATTCTTGGAGAAAATTTATGGCGGCTAGCAACTCCATTTGAAGGATGTGGTGCCTATGAGCAATTTCACTTGTGATTCAAAGTCTAAAGAAAGGTGCTGCCTGATTTTGTTCTCTGTGGATAAAATCATTGCTATTATTGGAGTAGTCGCGGGTATTGTGGCCGCAACGGCGAAAGCCAGCGACTCCATCTTAGCTTGGTTGAAGTTCAAAAAAGAGCAAAAAAATAAATCGCTCTAACTTTTGACAAGTCTTGCCCTTACTATCGTGGAGAAATACCGAATAGCGATTTTTCATTGCTAACTAAATTTAATTTTCATTGGCACTCACTTCTTTAATGATTTGAACAATGATGGCTGGTTTCTTGTCCAATAATTGAATGAGTCGGTTTGCGCTTCCACTCGGCTTCGCTCCATCTACCTCCCATCGTTCTACTGTTCTAGGCGAAACATCTAAAATATCTGCAAAAACAGCTCGTGAAAGATTCAATTTTTTTCGTACAGCTTTAATCTCAGCTCCATTAAAGTTTGGTGCTTTTGTCACATCATAGGTTCTTACTTCAATATTGGTCCTATCACCATTTGCAAAAGCAGTAAATTCTTCAATAGATTTCTTCAATGTCTCACTCATTTTCTCATTCCTTTTTCTGATTATATTTTAGTCGGTGTATCAATTTTTTTATTTCTTTTTTCTCAGAATCACTCAAATTCTCCTGTTTAGATTTACTGAAAACATCCAAAAAGAAATACTGATTTTCTACGAGAATTAGATAAATAATCCTTGCAGAGCCACTCTTTCCATGAGGAACTTTTTCAGGAGAAAAACGCCATTTAATTGCTCCGCCGGTTCCTTGAATGAGGTCACCCAGAAAACTTTTACCAACGTGGTTTTCACGTTCAGTAAAAAATTTTGTAGTAATTTCTCCATATACTCCTGATCTACCTCTGTCAAACCAAGTTTTTTCCATTCTTTCATAAATGCATTTGAGTAGTGAAAAATTATTTGTTCTCCCATTTTTTCTCCCAACCATACGCATCTTGCGTATATTATTTTATATATAAAATTAGTACTTGTCTAGTATTCTCGCTTTATTGCTTTACTCAAAAGCAGTTTTCACATTTCTCTACAAATAATTATGAATAATGGAGTGATTTTTTATTTTTATTTGAAAATTGCTAACATCTTAACTCGATTAAAAGCAAAAAAAATAGACCGTAGCAACTTCGCAGTTGACGCTCTATTCGTGTCAAAATAAAACAACCCATTTTCTATTTTGCCGGAAAGAAGCAATTTGCATTCAGCAGATAATGAATATAATCAGCCGTCATGCCTCGCCGAAGTTCCACTACTTGATGCCCCTTTTTTCTATTTCCTTCTTCAATCATTTTTTCGATATCTTCACTTTTTTGTTCCGCAGATAGCCCGTACTCTTTAATAATATCGGTCAATTTTCGTGCAGCGCCTACTTTTTGAACAATGACTTTCAACTGCACCTGTCTTGGCTCATTAGAAATATACAGCCACGCCGAATCTCTTAAAAAAATGACATCGGCAATCCGCTTGATTGTCTGACTTAATTCCGGTTTTGCATGGTCTTTATACGGAAAATGAATGACATAATTTCTCTTTTCCAATCTCATTGCCACACCAATTCCTCCTTTTTTTATTTTTCCTTCCTCAACTGATACCTGTCTTGTTCCCATTTTAGAATGTATTTGCCTTTTTTTAATTTCATATAAAATCGACTTGCTTTGACTTTCTTCACACGTATTTTCAGGTCGATGCCCTTACTTTGTAGGCGATATTTTCCACCCGTTAAATCAGGAAAGACAACCAACCCATTCTCGTCAGAAATCATTTCAATCGATACTTTTTTCCGAAAGACCGGACGTTTGCCGTTTTTTGTTTTCAAGGAGAAAACAATGCCTGAGAGCGGTTGATTTTCTTCATCAAATATATAAAAAGAAACTGGATATCTGCGTTTGCCGATTGCCAATAAGCGGAGATAATGAGCAATCAAGCCTATCAAAGCTAGTAATGCTGCAAAACTTCCTACCAGCCACAAAATAAATTTCAATTTTTTCCATTTATCGATAGCTTTGATACTCTTTACCGCTTCATTTTCGCTATATGGAATGCGGTGACCTGTTACCAACAAGCGATGGGTATTGACCATATAGGGCGTACAGGTTAGCAGTGTGACCAAATCTCGTCCATCTTGGATTTGTAACGGTTTGATTTCAGTTGGTAAAATCACTTGTATTTTTTCAATTTCATAAGCCAAGGTCTGGTCGTTGATCTCAATGAAAAATTGATCCTTCACCTTTAATTCTGGCAAATCAGTAAATAATTTAGCTTCTGGCAAACCTCGATGACCTGACAGAACAGCGTGGGTACTTTTGCCGCCAGTAGGATAAGAGCTGCCTTCTAAAAGCGAGGTTCCTTTTTGTAAGAATACATCTGTTGTTTGATCAAAAATGGGCAGACTAACATTGATTTTGGGAATCTCTACCACCCCAAGCATATGCTCCATGTAAAAAGAATTGCTGGGGAGATCCTTCAAGGCCTCCGCATCCACAGCATTATTAAAAGCAGTCAATCCGGGAAGTGCGTGTTTTTCTGCAATTTTTTTATTTTCTGTTTCCATCTTCTTTTGTCGAGCTTTGATCTCGGCACTGTTTTTTTCATTTGCTTCCTTTTGATAATGAGTGATTAATTGTTGGGCGAGAAAGTCGTTGAGTGAATCTTCCACAAAAGGATACGCAAAAATTCCAATTCCACCGACTAAGATAAGAATCATAATGATATCAAGTATTCTAAATTTGCGCTTTTTCATGGAAACCACCCGTTTTTCTAGTATGTACGAAGCTGGGAATCAACCCAGCTTCATGAGATTAGTTATGATTTATGTTTACATTTGTTGCTATAATAAACAATTAAGCTTCTGTTTCTTGACGACGTTTATTGAAGTAAATCATAGCTCCGCCGATAAGCGCGATACCAGCTACGACAAAGGCAATGATTCCCATACCACCAGTTGAAGGAAGGATTCCTTTTGGTTGGTTTTCAATGACATCATCGGTTGCTGCTGCGGTATCTTTCGCAACTGTAAATTCAAAGTCACTTCCTGGTAATGCATAGCCAGAAGGTGCTACTGTTTCATGCAAGTAATACGTACCATATTTCAATCTAGTAATATCGAACTCGCCGGTATCTCCGGAAGTCAATTTTTTGATTTCCCAACCGGTTGTATCTGTCAATTCAGATTTCCACGCATATTGATATTCACCAGTTGCTGGACTTTCTTTCACCCACAAATAATCATCCTTATCTTTTTCCTTAGCAATATTAAATTCTGCCCCAGAAAGTGGTGCTTCAGTATTTAAATCTTGTTTTACAAAGTGATAATCCCCATAGTTTTGAACGTTTTCAACTGTCACTGTATTTACGGTAGGTTTATTTTCGTGATTTAACACACCGGCAGGATTACCAAGATCTGTTTCATCAACATCATTGAAAATTCCTGTCGTTTCTGCTAATTTACCATTTTTAACTACAAATTCTGTTTTAGTATTTGTCAATTGATAATCAGTAGGTGCCGCAGTTTCAACTAATGTATATGTGTCATCTAACAATCCACTGACACTGATTGCACCAGCATCATTCGTTGTGAAGATTTTAGCACTTGCTTCTTCTTCACCATAAATTGCTACTCCTGTATCCACATCGGTTTCGGTAACAAACTGACCGTCTGAATTTTTAATTTGGAATTTGGCACCTTCTAAAGCCGTTGCATCTGAGAAGTTACCAGTTTTTTGAATATTGATGGTGCTTTCAGTGATTTTATTTTTCGCATATAGTTCGATCGTTGAAAGTGCTGTATTCGGATCGTTCCCATCAGCAGTACTATAGAATGGTAAGCCCATAACAATACTTGGAGAAACTTCAAACCCTTCTTTTGCAGATTCAACAAAAAGATAAACTGCGTCTTTTATTTTTTCAGTTGAACCTTCTTTCACTGTAGTTTTACTTGGTAATGTAAATTTCGCAATACCGTCTGCTCCTGTATTTGTTGATCCAACTGTTGGCGTTAGACCAAATTCAACTACTTTCTCATTCGTAAAATCATCCAATGTGTCTAAAATATCTGTGACAGCTACTCCACTTTCTATTTTGTCATAATAAAATACTGACACATCATATACAGTAAATTCTGCACCTTCCAATGGTTGGCTACCTGGATAAGTCATTTTAAACCCTGTATTTGTTTGTGATGGCGGAAGCGTCATAAATTTTAATTTATGCAAGTTGACTGTTACGCTTTCTGGTACAGCCGCCTCTACTTTTGCTGCTCCTAATCCTAGAGCAAATGGCAACAACATTACAAGCGTACCCAATAATGCCCAAATTTTTGTCTTAAGATTTTTCATTTTATTTTCCTCCTATATGTCCTTTTTCTGTTGTTTTTTTTTATAAATCCAAACTGCCCCTGCTAGAAGGACCAGTAGAAACCCGATAATTGAAAAGATGCGAACCACTTCTTCACTTGTTTTAGGGAAATATTTCGTGATTCCCGGTTTATCTGTTTTTCCTGGTGTCACTGGTTTCGTTGTTACGCCCGATCCGTCCGAGCTGTCTGGTGTTTTTCCGGTATTTTCCTGCTCGTTCACTATTTCTAAAGGAAGCGGATTTTCTAAATCAAAACTATTTTTTTCAACCATAAAAGATACCGGTCCTTTGTTTATAATGTATCCATCGGGTGCTTTGATTTCAATCAGTTCATACTCACCGAATGCTAATCCCTTGATTGCAAACAAGCCCTCTTTATCAGAAGTCAAAACAGTTACGTCTTCGGTTTTCTTGTCTACCCAATGATTCTCTCCAGTCGTTTGTGCAAGATACTTTCCAGCTTCATTTCGAATGACAAAGTGTGCATTTGCTAAAGTCGTTCCTTGTTTTCGATCAACTTTGATAAATTGTTTGCCACCTGTTTGTGCGCTGATTTGCGCACTCCCATTCATCGACGAATTTTTGCCAAGATTTAGCTCCACCGTGTTATCAAAGGATAGCTCGTCTGAATTTCCTTTGAGCGTCATTTGGTAGCTGATGACGACTTTCTGATTGCTATAGTTGGCTAATATTTTCGGAGATGAAGTCAAACGAAACCCATGTTCAGTCGTTTTCACTTGAAAGACGTCAGTAACTTTTCCATCAAGAGTTACTTTTAAACTTTTAGCATCCAACCATAACTGGCTGTCCGCGGTATCTTTGATAGTATAGCTATCAAAACTCGCGATACTTGCTGGAATTTTAGTTGAAACGTTAAAGGGAATCGAATCCCCATATTCAAAATTTGTATGATTTCCAACAATTTCTTTTTCCAATGGTGGTGACTCGTAAGCAACCTGTTCATTTTTGGGGTACAGATGAATGTTCGTCAAGACCTGATTGTCTGTTGAATAAACAGGCAAGACGACGACCAAGGGATCAGATTTTTTATCCACATTACTAGGTGCATTCGTTTCAACAAATCGATAAACGGCATCCCGACCTTGTACTTCTTTTGCCGCTGCTGTAAATACCGCAATCCCGTCTTCGCCATTTTGCGTAGCTGTAACTTTTTCTTCTATTAATTTGCCGGAATCAGCGGTTTGCGCTAGTTGTTGTTGCCCTTCTTCAATACTCTTTCCAGATGCCCTCAAGTCGTAAAACTCCTCGGATACATCGTACAAGGCAAATGTAACATCATTTAACCCCTGCGCTTCTTGCAACATCGACGGTTTATTCGTGCCATCATTTGGTAGCTTATCTGGTAATTCACCATTTTCAAACAATAATTTGTGTAGCGTAAAGGTGATTTGCGATTCACTGGCGGAAGCTGATTGAGAGAACGCTTGCAAACCTGAGGGTAGTAGCAACAGTGTCGCTCCCAACATAATCCTTTTGTAAAAATTCTTCATCACGCCTCACCTCCCCGGTTTCGGTAACTGAGGTACAGGCCACCAATTCCGACAAAAGTTAGTCCGGTAAGAATGAACGGCAGTATTCCGATTCCACCAGTTGAAGGAAGGGGGACAGGCGGTGGAGTAATCGTATAGATAGCTGTGGAAACCGATTCAGTAATCACAAAATTCTTCAAACTTTCAAGTTTTGTTTGTCCACTATCGCTAAATGTCACTTTGTACTCGCCGACCCCCACTGCCTCTGTGTAAGAAAGTGGGGTATTATCTGAGGTCAGATATTTAAAGTCTTCAAAATTCCATGTAACAATGGGTACCGCTGTATTCCCTGCCCCCCCTCCGAAGGTTACCTCGGGTACAGAATCGATTGGTTTTCCGTCCTGTGGTTTTGTTCTTTCACCAGAAAGTTCAACCGTGACTGATGCAGGGGTGATTGTATAATCTCCAGCCGAAAATGAACCAGTTGAAAAGCTGTAACCAGGATTTAAATTGGTTAGATTAGCTAATTGAGTTGTGTCCAATTCCTTGATTGCTCCATTTAAGACTTCATCATCATCTAAAGCATTTGGGCTTACATAATTAAATGAGTTATTCGACGAATATACGTCTTTAATGCCATTTAATGAAAGAGAATTACCATTTTCATCTTTAAATACTAAATGTTCGTAATCCTTTGTCTCATCATCGGCATCGTCACCATCGGCAATACTCTTGCCATCATTATCCAGTCCGTTATAGACCTTGGTTGCTGAAACAGTTACCTTTACTTTTTTTTTGTAGTACAAGATATAAGTAGATATGCCGGGATTAAAGCTAACTTTTGTGGCAGCCTCATTTGCTTTGTCTAAAGAATTAAAAGTGTATCCATCAATACTTACCGGATCATCTGTCAAATCAACTGTATCATCGCCTTCTGTAAGTTCTACTTCAGAGAGAGATAGAATCTCTGTTTTAAAATAGTCTCGATGTTCTACTTTAATTTTCTGTGTTCTAGCTACATAAACGATAACTGACAACCCATCTTCAGTGTATTTAAATTCAGTTGGTTGTGTAGTTCCATTACTTAAAACCTTCGCTGGCGCTATTTTATAAGAAGTGTTGTTTTTTGCATTGTACTCTGCCAATGTTTGGATAACTATTTCATTTTTTGTTAAATCCTCTGTTGAATTAATTTTATTTGTCGTATTTGCTGTTAAATTCTTCAGCTCAGTTTCGGAATTATTACTATCGATATAGCTGATATTTGCTGAATATGCTTGAACGTAGTTGAACGTTTCAAATTGAATCGACTGTGTATTATTGTTTTGTCCGGTTGAAGCAGTAATCATGAAGTTCATTGCTGCTTGGTTACCAATCCATGCAGTTAAATCCTTTGACCATTCTTTTTTAGAACTTTCTGGTCCATAAGTGGCATTCATTATATGTGTAGTCCCATTATAAGATATGCTGAACGGTATACTCGCACCTTTTGTTAACGCTCCTAAATCCTTTGCTGAATCTACGTCTGTGGAAACCTTCCAATTATTTGATTCTACATTGTGTACAAAAGCACCAAATTGTTTAAAATTTGGATCATCATAATCAGAATTTCTATACGTATCGAACTTAAATCCAAAACCATTTTTCAACCCACTAATTCCCAGCCCGCCACCTGTTTGTCCTAGTCCGGTTTCATCCGCTGAGTAAAAAGCAAAACCGATTCCATCAGATTGTCCAGTTGCGTTACTACCATATAAAGTGATATTCCCTGTTAATTCAAAATTGTTCCCCATATCTATGCGGTTATTTAATTGCATATAGCCGGCCTGCAACCATGGAATATTGCCATCGCTATTAACAATTTGCTTTGTGTCATCTGAGGTTAATGTGATTAAACCAGTCTCAGAATTATATAGTGGTTCCCATGTAACCTTGTCACCAGCCTTTCCTTTAAATGTAAAATAGTTTGGAACCACATCTTTTGTTATTGTCACATTTCCAGATATATTCTCCGCCCCCACTGCCGTAACGGTTTGCGGAATCCCGGTTTCTTCATATACCTTTTTCGCAGAATCTTTCGCATCTTCAATTTCCTTCTCACTAGGGTCAATCAGTTGCACATTTGATGACGCTTCAGATATTTCTGTTGTGGAATTTGTTTCAGTCATACTTTTTGTTTCACTATTTGAAGTACTGGTTTCCGTTGTTTCGACAGATTTAACGCTTTCATTTGACGATGAACTGCTCTGTAGGTTTTCTTGTGTCAATTGACTGGTTGTGGTGTCACTGAGAGTTGTAGCGATTACATTTTTCGTCGTACATGTGCTAAGAAGCAATAAGGTTACTCCAAAGAGGCTTCCAATTTTCCACCAAGTTTTCAGAGAAAGCTGTCTGTCTACTTGCCGAGTGTTCTGCCTTTTTGGACGGCATGTACTACTAGTTCTTTTCATTGTCTTATCACATCCTTTCGTTGCTAATAAAAAATTGTATTACTGAATTCGTTTTTTCTTATTGGCTGATTATAACAATTTTTTTAAGCTTGGAGTCGTCATCTTTTGACACATCCGCGACAATTTATGACAACATTTCAAATAATTGAAGAATTTTGATTAATAAACGAGATTTTGTTTTTTATGAGAAAATTCTTTTGATTTATTTCTACTTTAACTAATTTTTTCTCATTTATTTGAATACTAATTACTTACTTAAATCGTCAAAATAAAAAAACTAGCACATTCCTCTAAATCCCAAGAGCGTACTAGTTCTTTTTTCATTTAATTGCTTATTTTATTCTTCTTCATTTTTTTCTTTCTTTGATCAAGGCTTTAAATGCCAGATCATTTAAGTAATGAAAAGGGGCAGTATACTGCGGCATAAAGGTAAAATTATGGACGGCTAGTTGTCTGAGGTCGACTTTTTCGGACAATAATGTCGCAGCGACATTCAAATCATCAGCCATAAATTCATCGCTGACTAATTGGAAACCTAACACCTTTAATGTCGCTTTCTCGTAAACGATTTTTGCATCCACATAGGTTTGATTTTTGCTGAATTTGGTTTTTAATGGAAAAGTTTCTCGAAATCCTACCGCTTGAAAACCAAACAGCGGCGACTCTTCTTCCGTCAATCCGGCACTGCCTAAAAACTGATCAAAGACAAAAGTTGCGCTAGTTTTGTGCACTAAATCACCATTTACCGGCTCCCCGCAAATATTCATTGCAGCAGCCCGACCCATTCTCACGGCACGATTAACTAAAGGCATAAAAATTTGTGTTCCGTGATGGGGATAAATGATGGGAACGATATCGCCAATAGCAAAGATATCGGGATCACTGGTGCGGCAAGCAGCATCATCTGCGACGGTGTTGTCGATATTCAAGGTTACGATGTTTTCCAACAGCTCCACATTTGTATAAATGGAATCAGGGAAAATCACCATATCCACCGGCAGTTCACGATTAGAAAGTTTGACTGCCTCAATATGTTTTTTCACGATTTTATAGTCTGTCATCTGATCGAAGGGAACCAGTTCAATCTCGGAGTCATTCACCCGTTCCCGCAGATTTTGGACCATTTCCTGATCAAAGTAGCGGAAAAGAAGTTCTTGAATGCCATCTAATAAGTAGACTTTTTTTCCTGAATGTTTCAAGGAGTCTGCCAGTTCCATGCCGATATAGCCGGTACCAATAATCGCAATTGTCTGGGAATTTTCGATCGCTTCTAATACACGATAGGATTCTTCGATGGACTTATAGGAATAAATATTATCCACACCGGGAAAATCCCGGGCAACGATCCAAGGGGAGGTTCCGGTGGCAACGATTAATTTGTCATATGTCATCGTGAATGGATTTTCTTCATCCTCCACGTACTGCATGCTGATTTTCTTTTTTTGGTTATCTATCTTGGTAACTTCAATTCTCGTAAGTAATTCCACGCCACTGGCAGTAATCTCACTGGCTTTGGTGGTGGCTTGTCCTAACTCATCAATAATACCGTTAAACAAAAGGTTGATACCATTGGAAATAAATCCTAATTCTTTTTCTGTTCGCTGATCAATCAGAACAACTTCATGCTCCGGGTCTAGTTGCCTGATCGTGAGCGCTGCGGTTATCCCACTGTGGGAAGCGCCAATAATGATGGTTTTCATTGCAGGTTCACCTTCAAATTTATTTTATTTTGATAGTTTTGATAAAGAAAATTTTCTAAAATAGGAAAATCAATATTGTGTTCGATACTTAAAAGGGTGTAAACCGGTACTATTTCTGTCATCAGTGCATCAGAATCTTTGTAGGTGATAATCGCATCATACGTTCCGCCACGACGAAATCGGACAAAATTTGCCTTGATTCGGTGATTAATTCGTTCTTCGATATTCTCGATAATGATTGTGTTCATGGATGCCTCAAAAGGAAAATCACAGCCTACCTGCAACACGATATCCAACTCATTGTAGATGGCATGAAGTAAGACCGTATAGCGATTATGGAGTTCTTTTTTGACACTTTCAGCATAAAAATTCTTATTCCCGATTTTATCTGACTGGACCAATGCGAAGATTTTTTCAGTCATGTGGTCCGTTAATTGCTGCAAAGAAAGATTTGGCACTTGTTCCAGCCGTTCTTGCAAGTTGGTATTGCCCCAAATCGAGAAAAAGCTTGGAAAATATAGTGCTTTGTAATGAACTTGCAGCAACGTAAAGTAGACTTTTTTTGTGAGCTCATCTTTCAATAAGCTTGGGTCAAAGTGGGTATACAATTCCTCCAAAAAGGTTTTGTCCATCTGATCAATTTTTTGATTTGATTTTGCAATTTTAATTAAATCCTGTACGTGAGGATTGTCTAACTCTAGTGTATAGTTTGCGATCATAAAAAGATAGAGGTATTCGCTTTCACTTTGATTCCACTGGAAGGCATACCGACTGAAAAAGCGAATAAACAAATCTTGCAGACCAACAAAAGCGGAGCGATTAAGGTCGGTAAACAGCTGTTCCGGCAGAGGGATTTCGTGGCTGACTTTTGTATTCCGGAAGCGACATTTCGTGATATACAGCCAGATACAAAGTTTCACTTGTCCTTCTTCTGTAAAAGGATAATCCAGATTACTCTCTAAAAAGGACAGCAGGTCTTTTACTGAAGGATTCACGAATTCATCGACATTTACTTGGTAAGGATTGCCAAACCAGAACAGTTGAAAATAAAAGTAACGTATCGCAATTTCCGAACCTTCGATTTTCCCCTGATGAATCTTCAAATGGTATTTATTCAAGATGGCATTTAAATCCCGAATCTTTCTCGTTAGGGTGGACAAGCTGATACTCATAGTTTCAGCCAGCGTTCCATAACTTACCTGTTTTGACGTCAGTAGATGAAGCAGGATCTGATATTTCAACGAGCGTTGCAAAAAACTATAGATGATTTTTGTAAAAGAGATTTGTTCATTAATGACCAATCGGATAAGGTTTTCTTCATCTACCACTTCTACTGCATTGTCTAATCGAAGAAGATTTACCTGTAATTTTTCTAAATCTTCCTTCAATGTGCTTCGATTGATAGTAAGTTTTCGTGCTAAATTTGCCACCATAATTCCTTCAGAATCCGTCATTAGAACCCGTATGATTTGTATTTGCCGCTGTTCACCGGCATCTAGAAAATCAGTCGTTCTCAAAAAAATCATCCCCTGCTCTTAGCTACTTTGTTTATCTGATTATACCTCACACTCCCTCTTCTGAATAAATTTTTTATAAAAAAACTACAATTTATTTAATTCGACCCAGCAACGAGCAAAAAAATCTGCCTATAAGTGTCCTTGTCATTTCGAAATCAAAACGTCTTATTCCGCAATCATTATAACTGAAATCTTCGTTTGCAACTGGTCATTTTTTAGTCTCTAAAAAGGAATTTATGACTAAGAAGAATATTTTCTCATTTTTCTGACAACTATTGAGCCAAAAAGAAGAACAAGCAAAAATTTCTTTGCCTGTTCATAGAAATTTATCTTGGGATGTAGATAAATTTTATACTTATTTTGTTAAATAAATCGTTTGGCGATCCGTTTCAACGGAACGGCACGACCAACAAGATAAACCAGAATTGTTTGGATAGGCAGCATCACGAGAACTTTCGGGATTCGTACCGACCAAATTGCCCAACTGGTCAATGGCAGATTTGCTGTGATTGCCAACCAAATTGGGGTTAGAATCAAACTGATCAAAATCGTGTTTGTCAGGACACATAAAAATGCCCGTACCCACGTAATCTCCTTTTTATAGAAGTAAAAACCGTAAACCAATCCTCCGACCAGCGCATTGATGGTAAAACCAATGAAAAATACCCCTGTCGGAAAAAGTGCCATGCCGATCAGATCCGCCAGCACTGCACCGATTGCCGTCCAAAATGGGCCAAATAAAATCGCCATAATCATTTCCGGGACAAAGGTGAAGGTGATTTTTACCAGTGGGGTGGAAATCCCCAAAACTTGTGACAAGACGACCATCATAGCAATCAATAATGCCATGATTACGATCATCCGTGCGTCGATTTTTCTTTTCATACCTAGCATCTCCTTAACGAGCTGCTACACAAAAAAATATGCAGCGAATGCGAAAACAAAACCGCGGACCATAGTCCTTCGTCCGAGAGGCAACATCCCATCCTCTCAGCACTTAACGCTTTATTTCCTACTCTGTTTTTATTAGGCAATTTGCCTACCGATACTATAGCATGGAATATGTCGTGACACAATTTAAAGAGACTACTTTTGCTGTTTTTTTTGAAACTTTCTGAAAAAAGAAGATGATTCGTAAGCCTACTGTCTCACTTCACCAAATACAGCGACTGCCTTCCCATGCTTTCATAAATTTTCTCTAAATCGCTTTTGGCTATTTTTCGATTTTTATGACCATAGGGATCGTTGACGTACATTGTTTCTTGATTGATTACGGTAATCACTACAGAATGAATCAAAGGGGTTACTTCAATTCTGCCAGAGGTGGTTTGCCAATACCAAAAGTCATCTTCGGTTGGGACTTCAAGTTCCACTGTTGCAAGAATCCATACGGGTGTTCCTTTTCTTACCCGTTCTGTAATTTCCTGAAAAGATTCCTCTGATCCGCTTTTAACTTCTTCTTTAACGATTTTTTTTGCAACCTTGGCAATTGGTTCTACCCAGACGCCCATCGCTTCATCCCCACCGTAAATATTCCCCACAAATCCTTCTCGAGGATCCCCACGATGTGTCTCATCCTCATAAAGAGGCACGTAATCCAGAAGTTCTGCTAATTGATTTTTATCAACTTGATACCCATAAAATTGTAAAAGCATCGACAACGCCGTCACCTCACAGCCATTTTCCAATGCCGGCTCCGTAAATTGATTTTCCAAAGGAACGTACATCAGGCTGGCTTCCGGTGAGGGTGAGGATTCGCTTGTTGCTGTAGAACTTAAACGAGTGACAGGTGTTTCTTTTGGTTGAGACTTCTGAGAAAAAACGAAACCACCGGTAATTATTAGTGCTACGCCGATAACGAGCACAAGCCATTTTTTCTTCATGTTGTCCCACCTCTTTCTTATATCACTTTTTTATTTTAACAGCTAATGTAAAATTGCGCATTTTTTCAGCGATAAAAAACCTCCGCTATTTCTGAGAATAACAGAGGTAAATTATTTTTCATTTATGCGATTGGCTTCATCGATTGTATCTGGGTTTGTTTTGCTTTGGAAAAAATCGGCAACGTAAATTGTTTGCTTAGCACTCCTGCCACAAAATAGGCCAGTGAATAGTCGATCATACTGTGGATTAGACCACCGATTCCCATGAGGACAAAGAAGAAATAAAAGGCACCGCCCTCAATTGAGCTTGCGGGAACATTACCGACAAAGTTAAAGGCCATGACAACCAGCATCTCTACAAACGCATGCAGTACACCAATAACTAAATTGAAGGTTTGAAAACGCAAATTGAATAAACTGACCTTGCCGTTTTGCATGACGATGCCCGGATGTTTTTGTAAGTAAATCGCTCCGGCAATAGCAAAAACAAGATGGCTCAACGCCCGCAGCGTGATAATAATTGGCAAACCTGAGATCAAAAAACCAAATGTCGTGCCTAAAGCAACTGCCACTGCGATGCCTGGTGAAAAGAACATGGCGATAAACAAAGGCACATGACTTGCTAACGTAAATGATGCCGGACCGATGACGATTTTTGGCATGACCATCGGAATCATAATACCCAATCCAATTAACAAGGCACTGATTGTTAAGTGGCGTACAGAATTTTTTTTCATTTTTTTCTCCTTTTTACTAGTGAATTTCCTGACAAACATTTTTTATTTTTTCTTTCAACTGTCAAGACACCTGAATGTCATTTATTTTAGATGGAAATCTCAAATGTGTCAAGACACTTGTCTGGTTTTCTTTCAAAAAAAATCCCCGAAAATTCTTCGAGGATTAATGGTTTTATTCAAATGCTTGCGTTGCTTTGACGGCTTTTTTCCAACCGGTATACAATTTTTCCCGCTGCTCTGCGCTCATTTGGGGTTCAAAACGCTTGCCGGCTTCGTAAAATTCACTAATTTCGTCCGTATCCTTCCAGTAGCCGACAGCCAATCCGGCTAAAAAGGCAGCACCTAATGCCGTTGTTTCTAAATTTTCTGCCCGTTGAATTGGTACATTTAAAATATCTGACTGAAACTGCATCAAGTATTCATTATTTGCCGCACCCCCATCAACTTTTAAAACAGGAATCGTGATGCCGGTATCTGCCTGCATCGTATCCACGATGTCGCGAACTTGATAGGCAATGGATTGTAAGGTGGCCTTGATGATATCTTCTTTGGTGGTGCCTCTAGTCAAGCCAAACATTGCTCCTCTGGCATCCTGGTCCCAATAAGGTGCCCCCAAACCAACAAAAGCCGGAACAACGTACACTTCGTCCTCACTCGTGGAACGACGGGCAGCCTCCTCTGAATCGCTGGCTTTTTCCAACATTTTCAATCCGTCTCTTAACCATTGGATAGAAGAACCGGCAACAAAAATCGATCCTTCCAATGCATAATAGATTTTACCGTTGATTCCATAACCGATTGTCGTTAATAAATTATTTTTGGAAATCTGTGGTTTTTCTCCGGTATTCATTACGATGAAGGAACCTGTGCCGTAAGTATTTTTTACCATGCCGGGTTCAAAGGCCATTTGTCCAAACAGCGCTGCCTGCTGATCACCTGCCATACCAGAGATTGGTGCTTCTCCCCCATAAAAATGGTAACCTTGGGTGTATCCATAAATTTCAGAATTTGAAGCAACCTTGGGCAACATCTCCCGAGGAATATTAAGCAGTGTTAAAATTTCTTGATCCCAATCCAATGACTTGATATTGAACAACATCGTTCGACTAGCGTTGGAATAATCGGTTACATGGGCTTGCCCGTCGGTTAATTTCCATACCAACCAAGAATCAATCGTCCCAAACAATAATTCTCCTTTTTCCGCCCGCTCTTGCGCACCATCTACATGATCCAAAATCCAACGAACCTTGGTGGCTGAAAAATAGGCATCGATCACTAATCCGGTCTTTTCGTGAAAGAATTCTTCGTACCCATCCGCTTTCAACTTATCGGCTATCTCTGCCGATTGTCGGGATTGCCAAACAATTGCATGATAAATCGGCAGTCCAGTCTTTTTATCCCATACTACCGTTGTTTCGCGTTGATTGGTGATACCAATACCTTCGATTTGATCAGGTTTTACACCGGACTCAATGAAAGCTCCGGCAATCACTGATTGAACAGAATTCCAGATTTCATTGGCATCGTGTTCGACCCAACCATCCTGTGGAAAATATTGGGTGAATTCTTTTTGGGAGCTGCCGACATGTTGTCCTTTTTTATCAAAAATAATTGCTCGGGAGCTGGTCGTTCCCTGATCGATTGCCATAATATAGTTATTCGCCATTTTTTCTCTCCTAAAACTATTTTCTCTGTTTGTATCTTACTACGTTTATTTCGCGCGAGGCAACTTTTTTGGGAATTTGTGGTTGGTTTATCAGCAGATAGTTATACTTTTTATAACTAGTTAACAAACGTCTATGAATGGCGAAAAAAACGGGCTGATCATCTATTCCCCAGAAGCACTCTTAAAAAAATATAACTAAAAAAATGGTAGGAGCGATTATGCTACTCTACCATTTTTTTGTTTTCTATCTATTTGTTATGAAGGTCGGCTGTTTTCCAGTGCATTGCTCAAACGGGCAAATTCTTCTAAGGAAAGAGTTTCGCCCCGTCGTTTCGGATCAATTTCTGCCGTGGCAAGACTGTTAGTCAACCATTCTTTGGTGGCATCATCTTTGCCATAGCTATGCAAGAGGTTGTTCCACAACGTTTTTCGCCGTAATTGAAACGAAGCCTTCGTCAATTTGAAGAATTCTTTTTCACTGGTGACGGTCACTGCCGGTGTTGTTCGGCGGGTCAATTTTAAAATAGCGGAATCCACATTTGGCTGTGGTACAAAAACCGTTTTAGGAACAATAAAAGCCAATTTTGCTTCCATAAAATATTGCACTGCGATGGATAACGAGCCGTATGCTTTAGTTCCTGGTTTTGCAGAAATTCGATCTGCTACTTCTTTTTGCATCATAACCACCATTTCGGCAACCGGCAACTTTGATTCTAAAAAGTGCATCATAATGGGGGTGGTGATGTAATAAGGCAGATTTGCCACAACTTTGATGGGGTATTCTTCCTGAAAATGATCCGCCACCGTTTCTAGATTAGCTTTCAGTACGTCTTGATGGAGAATCGTGACATTGTTGTAGGCTGCCAATGTATCTTCCAATACCGGAATCAACCGATCATCAATCTCAAAAGCCAAAACTTCCGCCGCGTTTTTTGCCAACTGTTCTGTCAATGCACCGATTCCCGGTCCGACCTCAATTACATTGGTCGTAGTATCAATTCCAGCTGTTTCCACGATTTTTCGTAAAATATTCGGCTCCGTCAGAAAATTTTGACCGAGACTTTTCTTAAATGTGAACCCATGCTTGGCTAAAATATCTCGTGTTTTTGATGGTGCTGCAATTTCTCGAGTATCTTTCAAAAAGATTCTCCTTCCTTTTTCCCCGCTATTTCCTTGCTTCAGCTAGTTGCTCCTCAACTTTTGCCATTGCCGCAAGAAATTCTTCTTCTGTGATTCGAAACATCTGCAGTCGTTTTTCCAGTTGTTTGCTGTTGGTATAACCGATGCGCAGCTCGTCTCCGAGTTTTTCTCGTCGCTGTTTGGCATTCGTACCCGCTATTAAACCATATTCCATCAGGCGTTGTCTACTGATTTCAGAGACGGTATCGCTAGCCGGTGTCACGATTTTATCCAATGCCTGCAAGATGGCAGCATCACTGGCATGCTCAACGCCGAGACTATTGCCACGTTTTTGCGGTGCTGCTTCACTGCGGGGCAAGAATGCGTGCTTAGCATCCGGCACAACTTCCATAATTTTTTTACGAATTTTTTCACCGGAAAAATCGGGATCGGTGAATACAATCACACCACGTGTTTCTTGCGCCAGTTCGATTTGTGCCAAAATTTCTTCATTAATTGCAGAGCCAATTGTTTCGATGGTATCTGCATCAACAACTTCTTGAATTCTGCGGGTATCGTCTTTTCCTTCAACGACAATGATTTCTTCAATTTTTAATTTACTCATTAATCAATCCTAAACAACCGATGGGCGTTGTCACGCGTCTGATTGGCAAGTTCTTCAAAAGGTACCCCACGAAGCTCAGCAATTTTTTCGACAACATACCGAGTATAGCCGGGCTCATTGCGCTTGCCGCGATAAGGAACCGGCGCCAGATAAGGTGCATCTGTTTCAACCAATAATTTATCCAACGGCACGATTTGTGCTGCCTCCTGAACATCCGTTGCTTTTTTAAAGGTAACCACGCCACTGAAAGAAAGGTGCATTCCCAGTTCTAAAAAGCGTTTCGCCCATTCAGCATCACCACTGTAGCTGTGCATGATTCCACCGATATCTCGGACATCTTCTTCCTTCAAAATTTGATAAGTATCCTCAATAGCTTCCCGCATGTGGATACTGATTGGCAGATTCATTTCTTTAGCAATGGCGATTTGACGGCGAAAAACCTTGTCTTGAACTTCTTTCGGATCTTCCATCCAATGATAATCCAAGCCGATTTCCCCTAAAGCAACTACTTTTGGCAAGGTTAGTTTTTGTTGCAGGTCTTCTTCGATTTCTTTGCTGTAACTGCCTGCTTCAGTTGGATGCCAACCGATTATGCTGTAAATGAAAGGATATTTTTTGCTGAGGACTAGACTTTTTTCAATCGTCAGGGTATCAAAGCCGACAACAGCCATTTCTGAAACCCCCAGTTCTTTTGCTCGCTGGATAGTTTCTGGGATATCCTCATTGAATTGTTCGGCATTTAAATGAGTATGAGAATCAAAAATCATCTCTACTCCTCCTTTTTTTTCGTAATAAACTTTCTATACTAAATCTTCGTTTTCCCAAACACTTGTTGGAAGTACTGTCTTCTTTTCCTCTCTAACTTTAGCATATTTTCAAAAAAATGAAACCTGTCGCGCCCCGATTCTTACAAGCAATTTTATAAAATTGGAAGTAAAAAACATCCGTCTGGAGTTGGATGTTTTTCTTCTCACCAGCTTGTATACTGAAGCTATCTATTAAAGGAGGTTTTCCTGTGGATCATTTTCAGCGATCTTTTCCACGAGTGGCTGCGTATTTGCGCAACCAACAACTGTCTCAGCATGAATCGGGATTGTCCCGATTGCATTGGCTGCTTTTAGGTGTCTTCAGCCTACTGACTGTCTCTGGTTTCTCCACACAACTTTTCTGTCTGTTCCTTCTTATCGGTGCGGCGGCGTTGATCAAAGGACCAGCTATGCTGCTTTATGGCGCTGTCTATTCTTTTTTAATTGGTCTTTTTCCACCATTAGGTATTGTCCTGTCTCTGCTTTTCTTTTTGCTTTCGATCCGCCAAATTACTCGAAATTGGCGTTTTGGTTTGGTGGCAAGTTTCTTTTATCTTTATCCCTTTGCTTTGACGGCTTTTAAGTTTTTTACTGATTGGGACTCTTTTTGGGTGGTCACATTATTGGCAGGTGTGGGAATCTTCACTAGTCATTTTCTGCTGACACAGTTGTATCATCGCTATGGTGCCAGCCGCAGTGTCGCCTGGTCGTTACTTTTAGTCCCTTACGATTGCCTCGTCTTTTTCATTCCGAAAAAAGCAAAAAAAATTCCTGTTTCCAAAGGTCCTCGAAATCGAACGTTTAAATGAAACTTTTCTTTTAAGAAAGGTTTCATTTTTTTGTTGTTATTTCACTCTGTTTTATGACGATTCTTCTTCACTTCAATAAAAAATAATCTGTTTTCTATTCCCTTTTTCCACAAGAATTTCACGGGATGTTCGATTGCTTTTTTTGCTTTTATCCTCTATTCTATACTTTAGCAGACAAACAAAGGAGACCTTCCATATGCTGATCTTTTTAGGGATTCTAGCAGTATTTTTAGGCATAGCTTTCTACGCGGTCTTCATTGAACCCCGCAGGCTGAAAGCCAAACATTATCTCATTCGCAAAAATAAAGCGCGGGTTTTAGATATTTCCAATGCTTATGATCTTTTCACCGCCGATTCGGATGTCGTTATCGCCCACCTCAGCGATTTTCATTTTTCTCACTGGTACAAACCAAAACGTATCAATAAAATCATTCGCTCAATCATGGAAAACCAACCGGATTTGATTGTTTTTACCGGCGATTTATTAGACGACTACAAACATTGGCCGGTGAAGCAGACAAACCGACTGATTGAAAAATTAAAAAAATTGCATGCACCGATGGGAAAAATCGCCGTTCTGGGAAATCACGACTACAAAAGTGACGGAAAGCATTTTGTACTGGAAATCCTGCACGAAGCTGGTTTCACCGTTTTGACCAACGAATCGGTTTTCGGGTCAGATGCTCAGGTATCTATGACGATTGCTGGAATTGAAGATCCTTCTTCAGGGCAAGCTCGGTACAACTATGAGAGTACATTGGCAGAATGGCACATCTTACTCGTCCATCAACCTGACAGTATTCAACACGTCAAAAATCTGGCAATCTATGATTTAGTTTTAGCTGGACACAGCCACGGCGGACAGATTCGCCTACCTTTTTATCAGGTCAAAAATGCGGGTGCGACCCGTTACACCCATAGCTTGTATTTACCCACGAAGCAAACCATCCTATCCGTGAGTACAGGAATCGGTACAACAATGCTGCCTGCACGTTTTCGCGTTCCACCAGAAATTCTTTACTATCATTTGTCTAATAAAACGGAAGCTTTCAGCACCGATTTCACCGACATAAAAAATAAAATCAAACAAAAAACAAACCTTTCGCCAATAAATCCAACGCCTCCACAAGATACCGAGAAAAAGGAGAATCCTCCTGAAGCCGTAGCAAAACAGTCTAGTAAGATCGTTTCCCTCGCTCCGTATCGACGAATAAAGAAAGAGCAGTTGGAAGGAGAGGTTTTGTGAAAGAGCGGTATTGTCGTAAAAAGCAATACGGCTTTTTTTCATGGCTTTTCTATTTTTCTCATTCATCAATTCAGTCACTTGACAGCATCGTAAAAATCGGTTATTATTTGCTTGCGCAAGTAAATTATTTTCAAGTAAGGAGAAGTCTATGAAAGAAACTGAAATTGATTTATTAGAGTGGCTCCCAATTATTTCTCGCAATTACACGATGACCCTTGATCAGCAATTGCTAAAAATCGGCTTGAACTCCAGCCTATATTACTACGTGATCAAATTATATGAGTTTGGCGATTTGCCTCAAGAAAAATTGGTCCGACTTACAGGAGTCAATGCCAGCAACGTTACCCGTGCGGTTCAAAAGTTGATTCACTCTGGCTTAGTGACAAAAAAAGAAAACCCTGACGATCGCCGCGGCTTTTTACTTTCACTAACAACAGACGGAAGAACCCTTTACCCGCAGATTCTAGATTCTTTGGAAAAAGTTACGGCAGATTTCTTGGCACCACTTTCCCCACAACAAAAAGACATTTTTGTCCAGTCCCTTAGCTTATTACGATCCCATTAGGAGGTAACGTAATTATGGATAAACTTACACTCATCCAACAATTTATCACATTTCCATCAGACTATCAGTTGACGGAACAAACAAATGAAAAAAGAAACAATCGAAAGGTAGATATTTTCCGCTATCAAAAGAATGGCGAATTTATGTTGAATGGTCCTCGAATCATCGCAATTTTCCAGAAAGACACCTTAGTAAGTTTAAAAAATTTCTCTTCGCTTCCAACAGGCACACTGTTCGATTTTCCCCGTGCAAAAACGTTTGGTGAAGAACTCTTTGAAAAAATCAACCCAACATATGCCAAGCATCTTTCTTTTCTTCGCATAGAAAAACAACAACGGAGTTATCTCAGCGAGGGAACGGCTGTCACTTTTCCGGTGGAATGGGTCAAATTTGCCCACAGTAATGGCAGCTACAACTGGGTCACTCTAGGAGGCGATGGTACGCTGATTGAAATGGAAATCGATTCACGATGGGATTATTTTCGTGGACGGCGAAAAACAGAGATGTGGGATAATGATGATTGGGTCCTTGCCCATGAAGGAAACGGTCCACAATTACCAGCACCGCAAGCACTAGCTTAATGAAAAAGCCACGAGAGGAAGTTTGTCAATGAATGAAATAGACTACGATACGACCTTGACGTTATTGGGACAATTGCGGGAAAAATTACGACGATTGGAAGAAACCGATTATATCACTGCCTATTACAAAGGTTACAGCGCCAGCGGCATGACCTTGGCTGAAATTCAAGAAGCAACTGTGGAACTGACAGAACAGATTTTGGAGATTGAACGGTATTTGGAGGATGATTTTGCTAATTAATTTAATGACGTCCTTGAATTATAAACACCATATAACTATTTACTAATAGTCATTAAAAAGCCATGAAGATTGCAAAATTTCATGGCTAATTTGATTAATTTTTATTATTGTTTAAATTCTTATTTATTCATTTGACAGAGCGCTCTCAAGTCTAGACTTTGCATCATTCAGTCCAGAATCAATATCTTTTTGCTCTAAAAGAATGCCTTGAAGCTCTTCAACAAGAACATTATTAAGTTCAGATCCATTACTTTCAATAGCAAATTCCAATCGTTGTCCAGTTTGTGAATAATTAAGCCATTCACTTGTCCATGTATCTTTTTTCACATTTTCACTCTCTAGAGCTGATTTGATAACTGGTGGCATTCCGTTGCTCTCTAAGTAGTTCAATGCTTGTTCTTCACTCACAATATGTTCTATGAAATCCATAGCGGCTTCTTTATTCTCTGATTTTTTGAAAACAACTAAGAGATGTCCCCACATTGCAGACTGTGGCTCGTCCCCTTCGTTTAATACTGGTCTTGCCATTGGTCGAATAGATTCATCTAAAGATTCCTCTGCCATACCATTTTGAAGAGCGATTCCTTTTGCAGATATCGCATCATCATAAAATGCTAGTTTACCTTCAGCAAAAAGTTGTCTTGCATCAAAACGAGTCATATTCATCTGGATATAGTCCTTTTCAAGCAGATCTTTATACCATTCTGTTGCCTCAACCGCCTTATCATTATCTATCGTAACCTTGCCATCTTTGACTATCTTTCCACCAAAGGTCCAAAGCCATGGTTGAAAATCAGTTGACATTGTTTCTTCTTTTGTTGCTAAGCCATAGGGAATTATATCTGGATTTTTCTCTTTTAATTTCTTCATACAGTCTTCAAACTCAGCAACTGTCTTTGGCGGTTCATTATATCCGACTGCCTTTAATAATTCAGGATTATATACCATCCCAATCGAAGCTACTGACCATGGCATTCCCAATTGCTTACCATCAACTTGCCCAACCTTTAGAGCTGATTCTTCATATTTTTCCGAAAGCTCTTTTTTGTCAGCAATTGAGTTTATATCCTCTAATACGCCCATATCTGCAAGAGCTCCAAAAATACCTATATCTACTTGCGCCATATCCAATTGCTCAGATCCTTGATTTCTAATAATTAATTGTTGCTGGGTGTCCTTCCATGGCCATCCAACCCAACTAACTTTTGAATCGGAATCCTCATTGTAGCTATTAATCATTTCCTTAATTGTTGCTTTGGTGCTATCTTCCTCCCCAGACCAGCCTGCCCAAACAATTTTTTTTGAACTATCTTTTGAATCACTATTGTTGTTATTTGAACCACATGCATAAAGACTTAAAGATAGACCTAACAACAGCAAACTACCAAAAATTTTTTTCATCAATAATTCCTCCTATTCTTTTACTGCACCAGCAGTTAAACCAGAAATAAAATATTTTTGTAGAAAAATAAATATCAATGTTACCGGTACTGAAACAATAATCGACGCCGCCATCATTTCTGCCCAGTTATTACTAAACTCACCCATATATTTCATTACCAATCCTGGAGCCAATGTTCTCCTACTATCTTCAGTTATTAATGTCAGTGAATAAAGCAAATCATTCCAACTCCAAACAAAGGAATAAATAGCCGTAGAGATAACACCCGGAATAGCCAGTGGAAACATAATTTTAAATATAATAACTGGCCAACTCGCCCCATCTACTTTTGCTGATTCGATAAGTGAGTCCGGTAATTGATCAAAGTAGGCTTTTAATGTCCAGGTTCCTACGGGTAATACGAAAGCAATATATGACAAAATTAGTGAAAAATAACTACCATCCATTCCTAGTTTCTGCATCATTATATATAATGTAAGTAATAAAATAGCTTGAGGAAAAGCTTGTGCCATCATAATAATTGACATAAAGGAGGTTCTCCCTCTATATCGAAATTTGGAGAAACTAAACCCTGCAAACATAGCAACAATAGTCGACAGAAAAGAACTCGAAAATGAAACTAGCAAACTATTTTTTAAGTAAGTTAAAATTTGTTGATCGAAAATTACTTTCTTAAAATTTTCAATCGTAAAACTTGAGAAAAAAAGTGATACAGAGTATGTCTGGCTAGGATTTTTTAAAGCTGTATTTAACATCCAAAATAATGGAAAGAAAATAAAAATCCCGATGATAACCGCAAATACTATAACAAAAATTCTAAATCCCCGTGTCTTTTCAAACATTATCTTTCCCCCATCAATCTTTTGCTGCACTTCTTGAGTACAAGAAACTAAATAATCCAAGTAAAATTGCCCAAATTGTTCCTATTGTAGCCGCTGTCCCCATTCGATAGCTGCTAAAAGCTTCACGATAAACCATGATAGACAATGTAGTTGTAGATCCGGCTGGTCCACCTGAAGTCAAAACTTGTGGAATATCAAAATGTTGTAAATTTCCAATTATTCCTAAAACAAGAGTAATAATCATAATTGGTTTCATTCCTGGTATCACAACATTTTTCAATACGGAAAAATTACTTGCACCATCCATTCGAGCTGCTTCAATTTGATCATAAGAAATTGATTGAAGTCCCCCTGTCAGAAAGGCCATATACCATGGCAACATTTGCCATGTACGTGCAATAATAACCACAAACATTGCCGTTGAAGTTGACCCTAGCCAATTTTGATTTTCAGAAATTATACCCAAACCTTTTAGAAATTCATTCATTATTCCACGATTTGTATCAAAAATAAACGCCCACAAAAAACTAATTGATGCCCCAGGAATTATCCAGTTAACCAATGTTGCACCACGGAGTATCCCAGCTCCTCTAAATTTCAGATCCAGAATCATTGCCCAAATTAATCCTAAACAAAATGGAAGCATAGTTGCAAAGAATACAAAGATACCTGTATTTTTTAGAGCTTGAAAAAATTGTGGATTCTTAAATATATTGATATAGTTTTCAAAACCAATAAAATTAGATTCTGGTGAAACAAGTGAGCGATTTGAAAAACTCATAATGATTGAGTTAATAAATGGATATAAAATAATCGCTCCAAAAATTGCTAACGCGGGTAATATTAATATAATGCCCACGTTTGAATCAGTTAATTTTTTCCCTTTTTTCATTTTTATTCCCCCTCGTAAGCCCGAATTTCATAAACTGAAATGTATGAACTGCCATTCGTATTTAATAATTCTAGTTTGATAGCCTCAGTTTGTATTGGTTTATCAAAATTGATAATGATATGCCGTTTTCTATTATCAAAAATAGCAGTCGCTTCTTTCCATATTCCATCTGATAAAATTAAAATTTTGAAATCTTTTACTAGTTCGGGCATAACAGGACTTTCTGTATAATGGTGATGTAAATTTATCAAGTCTTCATTTACGTCATCATCAAATGTAATACGAATTTGACCAATTTTTTGATTTTTATTAAAATCCAGTTGAATCCACTCAGATTTCCCCTTGAATCTGGAAGCCCAAATATTTGGACCAAAATATGGTCTAACATATCCATTTAAAATATTATTAGGATAGAATGCTCTTGTTTCATCCTTAATTCTGAAAATGAAGTTCTCATTGTGTATCCCCTGAGTCGTCCAATGTAAAACAGGAGAATCTCGAGTAAATACATGTAAATCGGGATGGTTCATTTCCTCAATCGGTTTGTTTTCATAGCTTAAAATACCTGGATGTTTTCCTTCAGATAGATATAAAGAAATTTTAGGATTCTGTTTCACAATTAAAAATGCATTTTGAGGAACATTAGGGAACCATTTTAACGACAAATCAATCCATTGAGTTGATCCATGATGTATTGAAATTTTCTCTTCCATTATTTTTTTGTTTGGAATATAATTTTGACCTTTCCCCGTATCCCATAGTTCAACCACTAACTCTGTTTCATCATTTGATGCCAAATATAAACTAATTTCAGAAACTTGTGGATTAACAGGAAAGCTGAACGCAATGTCATTTTCTAGCGGGTACTTTTGAAATTTATTTGTATAAGTATTGATTTCATTTAAAAAACTGGATGTTGACACAACAGCCTCTTGCATTAAATCATTTGTATCTTTATTTTTTTCTCCGATAATAGACGCATCATTTTTTAGCAAAGTCTGTAGTAATTCTTCTAGGTATTCTTCATAGATTCCACGTGGCGAGCAATTTTTTTCTATAGCTATTGTAGCGGCTGTTCCAACAGCTTCCCCCATTAAAGCACAGGTTCCCATGATTCTAACTCCACCAAACGCCACATGACTCGCACTGACATCCCGTCCAGCCATAAAAAGATTGAGAATATTTTTTGAATAAAGCATTCTATATGGAATAGAATATATTCCATCAGCCACTGCATGATGTGCCCCTCCATTTTTATTATAGATTCCCTTGGAGGGGTGAAGATCCATCGACCATCCTCCAAATCCAATCTTATCCTTAAAGTCTGTCTGATTCTCAATATCTTGTTGAGTTAGAATGTAATCACCAATTAAACGTCGATATTCCCGTTTTCCTGGAATTGTACCTACCCACTCCAATGTTAAATAGTCTGCATCAAATTTCCCGGAATTCTTAATATAATCCCAAATTCCAAATATAATTGACAGTAATTCACTTCTTATTTCTGCATTATCAGTAACAATATCTTTCTCCCCGCCCCATTCAATCCACCAATAATTTGCTCCTTTATCCCCAGAACGAATAATACGATTCTTTAATATTTCTGTTTTAGATATATCTTTAGAAAATGCTGGTGCAATAAAATTCACAGGTTTTTTCTCTTCTTTTGTATAGAATAGAAGGGTACTTCCCATCAATTCTTTATCCGCGACATCAGGTGCCAAGCTTTCATCAAATCGATCCTTTCCTTCTCTCCCAAGTAAGTACTCTGCACCAGCTAAATATCCGATTATTCCATCACCTGTGCAGTCAATAAAAAAGGTTCCTACAAATTTGATCAAACGTTCAGATCCTTGCATCCAGCCGCTGACAGATCTGATATAATTGTTCTCGTCACATACAATATCGTTAATATCCGTATCTAGAAATAACTCTATATTTGCCTCCTTCATTACTTTTTCTAAGAGTAGCGCATCCCAAATATATGGATTTCCGTCTCTATTTCTATACTGATTTTCAACAAATAATTCTCCCATAATTCCTGTTTCTCTGGCATATCGATTCACTCCATGTTTTGTAGCACTAGAGACCCACACTCGAATTTCACTACTTGAATTTCCCCCTAGAACGGAGCGATTTTGAATAAGAGCTACTTTTTTTCCGTTTCTTGCTGCACTAATCGCTGCGCATATTCCTGCAAGACCCCCTCCGATAACAACTATGTCTTTTTTTATCTCTTCCTTTAACAATTTTTTTCCTCCTATTTTTTAATTGCTGACTTAATGATATACTTATTTTAGCTTAAATGAATTCGCTTTCAAATGTACTAATTATTTTAAAACATATACTTTTTTGTACTGGAGATGTTTTGGTTTGTTCGATTTAATAATTGATCAATATGTTTATTGGGAAAATAAAAAAAGCTTTTTATTGAACACAGATACTGACTCACAATGGATTGTCTATATAATTGAAGATGGAAGCTGTAAATTCATGATAGATAAACACTCTGGTATTGCAAGAAGTGGCGATGTTCTAGTTTGTCCCCCATATACAAAATTTGATCGGGAAATACGTGAAGATTTAACTTTCCATTTCTTTCGTTTTTCATTTAAGAATGAACATACATCTTTTTCTGAACAGTTAAATTATCCGCTCGAACCCGCAAATATCGATAGAGTTCTTATCAATGCGACATTATTAAAACGTGGAGCTTATGATAATTCTATCTTCTGTAATGATTATAGAGAATTACTTTTAAAAGATATCCTTATGTTAAATCATCTGAATAAATACGATTTGTCAATTGACCGATTAAGCATTGACTATAAAGATCCTTTAATTAAAAAAACAATAATAGCTCTTTCTGATTTTGGAACTTCCGAAGAAGTATCAATCAATGAAATCGCACACACATTTTCTGTAAATGCTAGTTACCTATCAAGAAAATTCAAAAAAGTAACAAAGTATACCCCAATAGAATACCGAAGTAAGCTTCGAGTTCGAAGAGCACAAAAACTGCTAATTGAAACAGATGATACTCTAGAAACAATTGCAGAAAAATGTGGCTTCGCAAACGGATTTTATTTATCCAGAGTTTTTACAAAATATCTTGGGATTTGTCCAAGTCAATATCGTGCTCAACATAAAATATAAAAAATAAGGATTATTCGCTTCTTCATCGAATAATCCTTACAATATATGATGCCTATACGTATTATTACAACTTGCGTTTTCTTAGTATGTTCTTTCTTTATACTTCTAAAGCATAAATAATACGGTTAGAGATACTTATTGAGTAGTAATTAATGTCTTTCTTAAATTAATATCCGCCATTTGAATATCTGTAAACAAAAAACATTTCGTAAAAAAGAAATCATTGTATCCCCTGACGCTGTTTCTTCCATTTCAGCAAAAGCTCAAGAAACCAAACAAAATTTTTCGCAAAAAAAATCAGCCAAAGACTGATTTTTTCCATCATTTACACATTCAAAATCCACATAAATCCGATAAATACAAAAAACAATACATACATGATTGGCGAAACTTCTTTGCCTCGTTTTGCAGCGATCATGGTGATTGGGTAGAAAATGAAGCCCAAGGCAATTCCGTCTGAAATGCTGTAAGTTAGCGGCATGCCCAAAAGAATCAGAAACGAAGGAATGGCAATTTCCATCTCGTGCCATTTAATTTCTCGTAAAGATTGTGCCATCAAAACACCCACAACGATTAACGCTGGTGCCGTGACTTGTGATGTAACGACCGATAATAGTGGCGAGAAGAACAAGCCTAGGATAAAGAACAGCCCTGTCGTGATTGCTGTCAATCCTGAACGTCCTCCTACAGCAATTCCTGCTGAAGATTCCACATAAGCACCCACCGGAGAGGTTCCTAAAAGCGAACCCGCCAGCATCGCAGTTGAATCAGAAGCCAATGCTTTTCCGACACGAGGCATTTTATTGTCTTTCATAAAACCTGCTTGATTGGCTAATCCCACCAATGTTCCAGCAGTATCAAAAAAAGTCACCAATAAAAAGGTCAAAACAACGACCCATAGTTGCAGGGAATTGATGTCGCCAATGTGTTTGACTGCAACTAAAAAGGTAGGTGCTAAGCTGGGGGCACCGGAAATAATTTTTTCAGGCATCGAAATCAAGCCTGTAATCAAGCCTAGGACAGTAGTTGCTACCATTCCGATAAATATCCCACCTGGTACCCGACGAACCATCAAAATCGCCGTAATAACCAATCCAAAAATAGTCAGCCAAGTCGTTCCAACAGAAAAGGAGCCTAAACCAACCAGTGTTGATTCATTCGCAACGATGATCCCACCTTCGCTTAATCCTAAGAAGGCGATAAACAAACCAATACCGCCAGAAATGGCGTATTTTAAATCGGTGGGAATCGCATCAATAATCAGCTCCCGCAATTTAAAAATCGTAATCAAAATAAAAATCAGTGAAGCGACAAAAACTCCGGCCAATGCCGTTTCCCATGGAATACCCATTCCGACACAGACAGAATAGGCAAAGAATGCATTGATGCCCAAAGCGGGTGCGGTGGCGATGGGATACCGAGCAAGTACCCCCATTAAAATACAGCCGATCGCACTAGCTAAGGCGGTAGCAGTAAAAACCGCCCCTTCATCCATCCCCGAAGCACCCAACACCGTAGGATTGACAAATAAAATATACGCCATCGAAATAAATGTCGTAAAACCCGCCAAAATTTCTCGTTTTACCGTTGTATGTAATTTCTCGATCTCAAAGTAGGAAAGAATTTTTTCCTTCATTTGATTTCCCCCTAATCAACTAATTAATATTGTTCGTAATAAGTGCATATTTCTCTTAAAGAACGTATTTAATCATATATTATTCGGAATGATAAGTAAATATTGAATTGAGAATTAGCGAAGAATCCGAACGTTTCAAAAAATTGGCTATTAAAATGCCTCAATAATTTGTACTTCTTTACATTGCTGCCAGAGCAAGCTTGCCGATTGCTTCTCTCATCTTACTCCGGTCATAAACACCGTTTGACAGTACTACGATGGCAAAGGGATTATTCGGTGCAAAAACCAAACCAATATCATTTTCAACACCAGATAATTCACCAGTTTTATTGGCAACGGGAATCTTCTCAGGCAATTTACTTCGCAGTTTTGTTCCGATTTGCTGTCCCAATAAAATCTTCAGCATTTCTCCATAAGGGAATTTTGCTTGCTGACTATATATTCTTTTCAAAAATTCCATCGTATCAGGTAAAGAGGTGTAATTTTCAATTCCTTGGCTCTGTGCTTGAGTATCCAGCATCTTTCGCTGTATTTTTGTATCGGTGTATCCCGCCTGTAAAAAATACTGATTAAGGGCATCCATCCCGACTTGATCAATAATCGCATTGGTCGCCTCGTTGTCACTGATTTGAATCATCCGCTGTAACAAGCTGTTCAACGGCTCCCCATTTATGCTTCTTTGCAAATCCAACTGGTTTGCAAAAATATATTCCATAATGAAAACTTTGATTATACTTGCTGAAATCATTGGTGCCGAATACGCATTGGAGAGATATTCTTTTCTTGCAAAATAATAAATGCCATAAGCAACTTGTTTTGCCTTTGATTCGATCACCGATCCATCAAGCAAGGGTCTTGCTGGTTGTGAAATTGAGTCATGAGTAGCCATCGTCTGCCTCTTTTCTTCCAATTTTTCAGTCATTTGGATTAGTAATTAAGACTAATTGAAAAAATCCTCTTTATTTTAACATAATCTATGGTGAAGAGAAAAAAACGAACCCTCAAGGAGAGTCCGTTTTTCGTCTTTCAATCTTATTCTTTCACCGAAGCACTAGACACGCTGTCTACTGCTGGTTGTGGTGTTTCTTCCTTTGTAGAGGCACTGGATACGGCATCTACTTCTTGTTTTTCACTAGCGCCAGATACGGCATCGGTTTTCTTTTCTTGTTTGGAAGCACCAGAAACAGCGTCCACGTCTCCCACCAATTTTTGTCCGGTTTGTTTCAAGTACCATTCAATAATTGGTTTGAAATCTAAAATGTATTCGTTGATTCCCGCATAGTTACCTTCTTCGTCGTGCATTGCTTGGTAATTGTGAACGATATATTTTTCAGGAACATGTTTTGGTACGTGTACCCGCACGACATCTTGTGCACCGGAGCGTAGTTGGGAGATAACCCAGCTAACATTTTTGTATGATTTTTCCGGATGGCATTTCGCAAGAGGGTTCCCTGGTTGCGCAGGTACCCGTGGTGCTAACATTTCTTCTGCCGGTTTGGTTTTATTGTAATATAAGAATTGGTTGTTGCTGTCGGCATAGGTCAATTCCATCGGCATGGATTTCAGGAAATAATTCAATTGATCCACCGTCAAAATTCCGCGATCCAATTTCACATAGGTCTTTCCTTCTACCGCATTAACTGCTTTGGCTGCTTGTTCCACCCAATCGTCTGCAGTCATGTCAACGCCTTCGATTGTGGTGTCGATTTTTCCAGTCGCATAAAGGTCTTCTGGTGCAGCTTTTGGTTTTGGTCCTTCCAAAACGGCAACAACTTTTACGAACTGCACAAATTTCCCTAAGGTACTGCCAAGGAATTTCACTGTTCCTGGATCTTTTAATTCTTCGTTTTCATCAAAGGCTTCTTTGACCTTACCCAGCAAAAATTCATTTCCTGGAAAAACCATGGCATTCACACCGGGAGCATCCAAAATTTGGCGCAAGTGCAACTGTGCCCGCGAAGAACCTTGATCATAGTAAGAAGCCCCCACGATCATAACGGGTTTGTTTTCTAATGGATGAACTTTGAAAGAAAGCCATTCTAGGACACTCTTCAAGGCCGCAGGAATGGTGTGGTTATGTTCTGGTGTGGCAATAATCACGCCGTCTGCTGCTTTGATTTTATTGTTCAATCGTTGGATTACTTGCGTATTGGTTTGATCGTCACTTTGATTGAACATCGGAATATCTTTGATTTCAACGATTTCTAAATCAAAGAGTCCGCTAAATTGCTTTTTGATATATTTTAACAACAGCCGATTGTAAGACACTTCTGCTGCTGATCCTACGATACCGATAAATTTCATCTTACTTCACTCCTTTAAATTTTTTCCCAGTTAAAGTTTTCCGCTTCTTTTTTGTTGCTTTCATGCGCATGATTAAGCTGCGCCGTAATCGCCACAAAAGTTAAGAAGTCTTCAAACAGTTCTTCTAGTTTTTCCACTTGTTCTTGATCCAATAACTTGTCTTCACTATCAAAAGCTTGCAGTGAGTGTCCCAAAAGATATTCTGAGCTTGGCATGATTCGCGCTTTTAATTCAGGAGCATCAAGAATTTGACGTAAATGGGCCTGTGCCCGGGAAGAACCTAAGGTACCGTAAGATGCTCCGGTAATCATAACGGGTTTGTCAACAAAAGGAAAAATGCCATAAGACAACCAGTTTAGTGCATTGATTAGCGAAGCGGTCACCGCATGATCGTATTCTGGCGTGCTGATGATTACGCCATCTGCGGCATCAATTTTTTCAGCGATTTCTTTGACGACATCCGGTAATTGTTTATCCGCTGGTTTATTGAACATTGGAATATCCTTGATTTCAATTAATTCAACCTGTGCTTTATCTGAAAAATGCTTTTTAATAAATTTCAACAACGTTCGATTTGTCGAATTGTCTGAGTTGGTTCCTACTAATCCGATAAATTTTTTCATTTTATTACTTCCTTTCAATTGTTTTCTTGCAAAAACATCCTACCTCCGGATTTTCCCGACCCTCAGACGCTTACAATCCGTTCCTTTAATCCATTTGAATAAGCAAATTGCTCATCCTTGGTAATCAGTAACCCGTCAATTTTTTCCAACTGATTTAACGTGGTGAGAATTTCTTTAGAGGACTTGCCAAACAAACGTGTCGTCCAAATTTCTCCATCGATGGATTTCTCCGATAAAATCGTCAAACTGGCGACATCTGTCGTTGCCGGATAACCAGTATGAGGATCTAAAATATGGTGGTACGTGTGTCCGTTGCTTTCCAAGCTTCGTTCATAAATCCCTGAGGTTACGATTGATTGATTCAATGCTTTTATCGCAAGCAGCGAATGATTACGGGACAATTTTGGATTTTGAATACCAATTCGCCAATAATGATCGCCATGAATTGAGGGTCCCAAGACGACAATATTACCCCCTAAATTAATCAATGCAGAGAAAACCTCCTGCTTTTTTAAATACGCAATAATCAAATCGGCAATAAAGCCCTTCGCCAGCGCCCCTAAATCAATCAGCATTCCTGGATGGGTCAAAAAAACCGATTGCTCGTCATCATTTAGCAAAATATTATGCGGATCTGTTTCCTCCAATAAGCGCTGAATCGTTTTCGGAGAAGGCACCTTCGCATCATCAAAGCCGATTCGCCAAGTTTGGACTAAGGGACCGATGGCGATATTTAAATTACTAGCCGGCGCACAACTGTGGTATTTTCCGATTTTGATCAGCTCATACAAGTCGGGATGCACCTTCACCGCTTGAATACCGGCATTTTTATTAACCACCATCAGCTCTGAATCCGAATCATTTGCACTGAAGCGCTGTTCATATTTTTTTAAACGAGCAACAACTTCATCCAAAATAGCTTCCGGAGCCTCATGTTCGATCTCGATGTCAATTACCGTTCCCATCAGCCGAACTCTTCGATTTTGCTTCACCTTTTTCCCTTCTTTCCTTCAGCATTTTACCGCCTTCACTCATTTCTAACTACACAAACGTTCCCTTTTCACAACAATCGAAATCGATTTTATTTTTTGTGAAAGGATAGCACTTCTAGTTGCAAAAAAAGCACTCTCCTCGTAAAAAACAAACGAAGACAGAGATGATAATTGTGTTATCTTTCACATTTTCTACAACACGATAATACTATTCACCAATATTTATGTCAATGGAATATGTAAAAAAATATATATTATAAAAAAACAGCCGTTGGTTTCAACGACTGTTTCTGTCTTTAGTGCTAAATTTTTTGCTCTACTCCGGTTGCCTCAATCACAAGTACGCGGGACAAAAAAGGAAACTCTTCCTTCATACGCTCCACGATTTCTCCGGAAGTTAAAAAGCTGGCTTTTCCTGATACATGAAATCCTGTGCCGGGTCCAACCAGTCCTTCCACTTCTCGACTACCAAGAGTTACTAAAACCTGATCGTTCACCGCTAAATCTTCTTCAACACTATGCATTCCTGCGGCAGGAATCAATAATTTGTTTCCTTCTACTTTGACATACGAATTCCAAGTATTGACTGCATGATAATCACTTGCGTTATTTGAAATAATCGTAACCACGCCTTCATGCTCTAAAACTGCTAGAAATGTTTCAGTAAACATCCTAAAATCTCCCATCTAATTAATGTATCTTACTGATATCATATTTTATATAAAATGTAAAATATCTCCCCTTGAAAGCCACCAAAAATAGAATGTTTTTCCTGACATACTTCTTTTATATACCTATTTCCGATTTTATTTCTGCACAGTTCTTTGCTGTAAACAAAGAGCTGTTTTGTTATTTCTGCTAAATCTGCTATACTTTTTACAACTTACAGGAATGAAAACTAGTTGAATGTTAACGACCACTTGACGAGGAGAGATAAAATGATCAAGACGATTTTATTTGATGTTGATGGCACTCTTATCGACACCGAGCAGGCGATTTTGCGTTCTCTTAAAGAGCTATTGAACGAAGAATTGCACTTAATTGTTCCAGAAGCAGAACTGACTTTTGTTTTAGGAATTCCCGGCGAAAAAGCCTTGGAAAGATATAGTGATTCTCCAGCGGAACGGGCACGTTTGTTAACGATTTGGGTCGAAAAACTGGCGGCTCATTCAACGGATGTTCGGCTTTTTGACGGTATTGTTCCTCTTTTGACAAAATTAAAAAATACCGGGTACCAATTGGGGGTTGTGACCTCCAAATTACGCAACGAGTTGATAAAGGAATTCGCTTCTTTTGAATTGACGGATTTTTTTGAAGTTGTTGTTACTGCTTCGGATACAAAAAAACACAAACCAAACCCGGAATCAATTTTAAAAGCGCTGGAAGAATTACACGCTCGTCCAGAAGAAACGATTTATATCGGCGATTCGGTTTATGACCTGCGTTGTGCGCAAAATAGTCAGGTGGTGTTTGCCTTGGCTGGCTGGGGTGCCCAACCGGCAGAAGAATTTTCGACTCTTGAGAGGATTCTTTCTCAACCAAATGACTTACTGGCTGTTCTTTAATCAGAAAAAACAATCTTGGTTGTCACTACCTTACTTTTTTGCGCGCCCCTTGAAAATTTGCCGTAGTTTGCTTTTTAGCTGCTGGTAAAGCAAAAGCTGGTGTCGGACTCGTTTGATTTGTTTGTATCTTTTAGGTTGCTTTTTATAGAATTGTTGATGATAGTTTTCTGCCGGCCAAAATGTGTCGGCTTTTTTGATTTGGGTCACGATGGGCTGCTTGTATTTTTCTGATTCGATCAACTTGTTTTTTGATTTTTCCGCCACTTGTCTTTGTTTCTCATTTTGAACAAAAATAATCGGTTGGTATTGCTCTCCACGATCTTGAAATTGTCCAAAAGCATCCGTTGGGTCCGTCAGCTGCCAATACAGTTCCACCAACTCTTCATAGCTGATAATCCGTCTGTCAAAAATAATTTCCACAGCCTCAACATGTCCTGTCAGCCCACTACTGACCTGATCATAGTTGGGAGAAGTCGTGTCCCCTCCGGTATAGCCGGATAAAACAGAGACAATGCCACTTTGGGTTTCAAAAGGTTCCACCATGCACCAAAAACAGCCACCGGCAAAAATTGCCCGTTCCTGATAATCAAGGTTTGACAATGTATGCTTTGACCAGTCAAAGTTTTTTTCACCAACAGGGTCGTTGGTGATTTGTAAATAAAAATCAGCGACATCCGGCGTCAAATTATTTCTAAGGGCAAGGGGTCGCAAAACTGCTTCGAGAGCTGCGATTTTATCCCAAAAATTCTCTTTGTCCTCCAAGTCATTTTTCGTTTCCACTAATACCTTGCGCTCCCACTCGCGGGTATTGGGATTGAGGATCAGATTATAAAGTGTATTTGTTACTTTTTGCTCGTCTTTCATTTCTACACCTCCTCGTAAAAATCCGATTTTGCTGAATAGTTACTTTCTTTTACTATTACTATACGTTATCAGGCTAAAAGGTGACCAATTAAACGATTGTTTTTTGTCGTAGAACGTAGAACTCCATGAGAAGATTAAATTTTCCGAAAAGTCTATGCTTTTTCCCTTTAATTTGCTATGCTTGAGCTACTTTTTATAAAACAATCGTTTTAATTCCTGCATCTGCTTAACCTGTGAAATGGACGAATACTAACAAACGATTGTCTCGAATATGAAAATTTAGTACATCATTACGAACAAGGATGTCACTTCCTCTTTTTCCAGGTTATCTAGTGGAATGAGGATAGGGCGTGTGAATCAGATTAAATTTTCTGTTAAGAAAATTTATTACATCATTACGAACAAGGAGCACACTATGCCTTATATTTATCTTTTTTTAAGTGCAACAGAAACCTATACTTCAAAAGCGATCCGTTTCACCACGGCTGAAACATTTACCCACGTTGCTTTATCCTTTGATCCTAGCCTATCAAAAATGTACAGCTTTGCCCGTACGCAACCCCTTTTCCCTTTACCCGCTGGCTTTATTGATGAAAATATTGCCGTTGGTTTTTATAAAAATCATCCTGATACCCCTTGTCTATTGCTTCGATTGCCGGTAAATCAACGCTCTCTGCAATTGGCACGTCAACAAATTTTCGCCATGCTTACGATGCGCAACAAATATCGCTACAATCTACTTGGTCTTTTTTTATGCAAGTTGAATATTGAAAACAAACGACCTTGGCATTTCTTCTGCTCACAGTTCGTGAGTGAAATTTTAGAAAATTCCCAAGCAATCACGTTGCCAAAGCGTCCTTCCCTCATGCACCCTGCCGACTTTTTACAGTTGCCGGAATTAGAATTAATTTTTGAAGGCACCTGTGGTCAATTGCAACAAAATTTGGCCTTGGCTTCGATAAACAAGTTGGCTGGCAGTCAGACACCTACGTACACGCACCAGCTATTAAAGGTAGTTGAATAATTTTTTCTAGATACAGTCGTAAAAAAAGCCGCTTTCCTCTACAGGAACGCGACTTTTTTGCATGTTATCTAATTTTATTTAAAGAATCCACTAATTTTTACTTTTTCGAAGACTATTTATTTTCCGATAACCAATCTTCTTGTATAAACTGCCTGACCAGAATGCATCACGGCATCATCGATTGCAGAAACCAATCGGATTTGTCGAGTAACTACTGGCGTCCAATTCGTATCTATCACCTCTGCAAGTTCATCTTCTTTGACAGTTTTCAAATAAGATGTCACAAAATCCACACTGGCAGTCAAATAATCAAGCAATAACTTTTTATCCGTTACCACTACTTTCGCTGCTTCCTCCGGTGTATGACGCCAATCTTCTGTATCATCAGGCAGATCCAACGCAAATTTTTCACTCCAACCAGCACTTACCCACAGCGGACTACTTCCATTCAGCTCTGAAATTTGAAAATCCAATTCCCGCGCAGTATGCCAAACAAGCCACGTGACCGATTTAATCAAGGGTGCCGGCATGGTATTTGCCTCAGACACACTCATCTGTCCCAATGTCTCCTCCAGCCGCTCTTGCCCTCGTTTTAACATATCGATTGTTAATTGCGTGATTTTCATTGTGCACCTCCCGTTTTTTGTTTAAAAATGACTGCCTTACGTATTTATTCGCCTAAAAAGAATAGTTCTTAAAAATAATCGCTAGGTTCATTTTTACTTAGAATCAACAACTGATGAATAATGGTGTGCTTGCCATAATTGGTATTCATAATGTAATCTCGCCAATAAAATTTCTTTTCGTGTTCCATGTAATCACTAAAAGGTACCTTGATCCCGGACGCCAGTTCACGTACTAAAAAAGCCATCCGCGCATCTAAATACATGACTTCTTTAATATATTCCAACTTATTCTCTGCTTCCAAGTCTAACATTTTACGCATTCTTTCCTGTAAAAAACTGAAATATTCATAGTATTCTTTCGGAATTTCCTCCCGTTCATCTTCCGCTAAAAATTCCTCGCCTGACCATCGTTCTCCAGCATCAATGATTTTTTCATCCAATGTGCCTTCCCATAAATAATCCCATTTCATTACAGATTCCTCCAATAGTTGAATGTCGAATATAGATACCTTTTTAATAAAAGTGCCTCATTCATGCGTAAAAAATTTTCAAAACAATAAAAAATCAGGTGCTTTTCTTGTTTCTTTATTATTCCCACTCATTTACCTACGATTACCATTGGAATAACTTTTCTTACCAATTATATATTCAGTATAGGGTGGTTTTCTTTGATTATAGTAAACAACTGATTTTTATTCAAGTGATGGAAAATAAAAGAAATTTTTAGCTGACGGATAGCTGGTGGCATTGCTTGTACTCTAGGGCCTTTCGTTGCTATAATCTCACTACTTTTACTTCTAAAAACAAGGTCAATGATGTTCGCCATTGACCTTAAACTATTAGAGAAGATTTACACTTTGATGCTCCAAATACCACGTTCCTTGTTTCTTGGTTCTGCGGAAAAAGACAAGATGAGCAGCCACGATAAATAGTAGAACCGACAGTAGTTGTGAAACCCGCAGATTTCCGGTCAAATACAAACTGTCCATTCGCAAACCTTCGATAAAAAAGCGACCCATTGAGTACCACATGATATAGGTCAAAAAGATCTCTCCATTTTTAAACAAATTTTTCCGATGACGTAGTACTAAAATCAAAATAACGCCCGCAAGACTCCAAAGTGATTCATATAAAAACGTCGGTTGGTGATAAGCACCAGCAATAAACATATTTTTTATGATAAAGTCAGGTAAATGCAACGATTGCAGAAAAGACAACGTTGTTTTAGGCCCGTAAGCTTCCTGATTCATAAAATTTCCCCAACGGCCAATTGCTTGTGCCAGCAATACACCGGGAGCCAAAATATCTAAAAATGTCCAAGAGGAATACCAATGCAGACGATTATAAATCAAAAGTGTTAACCCGCCCGCAATTAAACCACCATAAATCGCTAGACCACCATTCCAAATTTGAAGGATTTCTCCTAGATGGGCACTGTAATAGGACCATCGAAACAGAACATAGTACAGCCGTGCACCTAAAATACCGATTGGCAATAACCAAATGACAATCGATGAAAAATAGTCTGCTGGAATCCCTCGTCTTTTTCCTTCTCTCTCACTGAGAATATACGCCATAATCACGCCAAAACCAATAATAATCCCATACCAGTGAATATGAATTGGTCCTAGCTGCAACGCAATTGATTCGATTGCAAGTAGCAAAATTTCCACCCCATTTAAATTTTGTTGCTTGTTAAACAACTTAGCGTCAGTTTACACAAAAAAACTCTCAGCAAAATTGATAAGTATCAACTTTCTAAGAGTTTCGGAATTTTTTACCGTCTTTTATCTATACAACTGTCAGTCTAGTCGAATTGGTTGTAGTGCCGCTCGCAACGAAACGGTTGATATAGGTTTTTTTACCTCGATAATGACACTTTGAGAAGGTACATCCAAACTTACCTTTCCGACATCCTCCAGTGAGATCAATTTGAAAAAGACCTCTTTTGCTTTACAGGTACAAATCATCTGCTTGATTTTCACCGTTTGTTTCATATCCATCCTCCTTTCCTTTGTGAAATCATAACCTACTGCAAGCAATGGTGAATTGATTTGTATCAAGTAATTTTATAATGTGGAAGTTCACTGAAGAACACTACTTTTATATCCGACCGAACGAATCGTCGGTTTGAAAAACAGCTAACTTATAATTGAAATTTGTTGTCGGAAGAATTAAACGCCAAAATAACTAATCAGTTTCTTACGGATAACTTGCGGCTCAAGTTTAATAGCATTCAAACAGTCAATTTTTACCCAACATGGTATATATTGATTGTTGATATTTGATCGACTTGCTTCTTCACCCTTGATCGTTGGAGTAACTGAACTATTCACTTCACAATAAAAAAATAGTTGATGCTCAGATTCTTCTTCGGCTAAAAATAAGCTTCTTAATTGTTGAGCAGTAATTCTTACTCCGAGTTCTTCATTAATTTCTCTCATTGCGGCCTCTGAGTAGTTTTCGCCTATTTTTACCCCTCCACCAGGAACTACCCAATAATTTTCACCATCTTTTTTGCGCTCAATAAGTAAAATAGAATTGCTTTCTCGATTGTATAAAATAACCCGTGCTCGCAAGATTATTCCCCCTTTCTAAAAAATTCTATTATGAAAAATGTGAAATTATATTAGCTATCTAAAAACCGCATCACTTATGATACGGTTCTCCGTACCACTCCATTTCGCGCTAAAAAAGCTAACGATTAAACATAGGTTGATTGTTAGCTTTTATGCATTTTTTTTAATAATTTTTTCCGTCTGTTTTTTATTTGTTCCATCATTAAATTCTCCGTTAAAGGAGATATTTGATCGAATTTCTTTTGACATCTTCTAGCATAGGAAATAAAGTTTCCAAATTTACTTCCTCTACTATCCCTTGCACCTTCATCAAAAAAATATCTATAGATATGCCTTTTACCAATTAGATAACTCGATTTCTTAATTCGACTTTTTTTTCTAGCCGCTCTTATCGCTTTGTCAGCTTTTCTATAAAATTTTGAAACACTTTTTTGCCTCATCTTTACATTGCTTCCATCAAATACGAATCCTAAATAATCCAATTTTGATTGTACTAGACTTGATGTGTCATTTTTATTAGACCCAAATAAATAAATCGTATTGTTTTTAAAAAGATATTTCTCTGTTTTATTCTTCTCAATTTTCAACTTAGTCACATCGGATGCATATTGCAGGATTTCATTAACAATTTCAAGATAAACATCCTGAGTGGTTGTGATGAAGGGCAATATCAAAATGAAATCATCTGCATATCTTAAATATTTCCCATCATATTTAGATGATAATTTATTTAACCAATTATCAAAATCTATCATGTAAATATTTGATAATAAAGCACTTATTGGGGTTCCTTGGGGGATTCCAAAAGGCTTAGTATTTTTATGTACATGACCATCAGCTTTAAAATTTCTAAATTCCTCCCAAGTTTCAAAATAAGTTTTCAAACTGTTCTTGTATTGTTCTTTTTCTGAACCAAATAGGGCATTTAAATCTTTTTGTTCAACCCAAGAAAAACTGGTTACTGTCTTAAATATTTTAAACCAATCTTCAGCCAATTTATTTGTGTTTAAGACTTCTTTTAGCTTACACTTTAAATATTCATGATCCAGAGTATCAAAAAACTTTTCAAAATCCCCTAAAAAAATAAAACAACCATCGTTGGTTCTCTTGATGAAATCCATTGTTTCTGCCGCATAATCTATGTTCGATTTACCTTTTTCGGTCCTATAAGCAGCGACGTTATCATCAATATTTCTTATTTCTACTACTCTTTCATAATCCTTATTTAGACGATCCGCGTAGTATCTATAAATGCAAGAATCTAAATGTGAGGCTCTATAAAGTTCACGCAGTTTAATCTTGACAGGTCTCTTCCTTGTACCGTTAACCTTATACTTTACTAACACTTTCTTTTTGTGTATAAAAGGAAAAAAACCATGTTTAATAATCCTTTGAGGATTTTCTACATAGTCTTTTACGGAATTATATCTTGTTCTATAGTCAAAATGAAGATAAGATTTTGTGATAAAGTCTTCCAAAACTACTCTCCTTTTTATTTCTTGGATGAGGAAAAGTACCATTTAGGGCCAATGGGGTACTACTCTTCCTGCACGCAAAACTTACAAGTGGTATAGTTCTATACTCACAGCGCCCAAAGAACATCAAACTGTTCCTGTATAATATTGGTAAAGCCATTGAATTAACGAAAGGAGTTGAAGCGGCTATGAGCCTGTTCAGACCTATGTCAACTTTGTGTCACACAGACCGACTACTTGTTGTAATACTGCTGGTGCTTGACTTTAGCAAACATTATCCCTCTACAACTACATATAGAGCAAGTTAATTTTATCATATCTCAATTAATATGTCAGCTCGATAAATAACGTACGTACCTTTTAATATATTGGAAATAGTTTATAATAGAATCATAAATTCACTTCTAAGTGTAAGGTGTTTAGGTGTCTATATGGAAAATAGAAAAGAAGAACTTAATATCATTGATACAAATGCTCAAGCTTCTGCTTTTGGTTGGGATTTTCAAAGCAGCCTAGCTCTTTTTATTGTGTCCCAGGACTTAAAAAACTTGAAGAGCATCAAGGTAGAAGGCAAAACAGAAGACATTGAAATCTCGTATGAAAATCAAGAGATGATTTATATTCAAGCTAAATCCCAACTTGATCCTTATAGTAGTAGCAATACTAATAAACACTTAAAAGATGCTTTGAAGACACTAATTAATGCTTCCCAAAACAATAGTTATGCTTCCTTAGTGTATGGAACGAATATTGCTAATCCTTTTGTTTTTCAGAAATTTTCAACTATGTTTGCCAATAGCCCTACAAAGTACTCTTTTTCAGAATTGCCTGACAAAATAAAGGATAAAATACAGTCTTACGTTGTTAAAGTAGCTAAACAAGAAAAACTAGATTTATCAAATTTTGATATTAACCGCCTCCTAATTAGGACTCTTCCATTTTTCGGCGATGATGATCAAACTAGGTACAGATTTATAAAAGAAAGCGTTACTGCTTTTTTAACTAATATTGGATTAAGTAATGCGCAAGTAACTCGAGTATTTGAAAATTATCAACTAGATTTTTCAAAAAATTCATCTAAATCTATTGCCTTGGAAAAAGGGGATTTGACATGGCCAATCGTCATTTTTTCTTTAGACCCAGTGAGTGATGAATTTTTTGAAGAGTTCGATTTAGATCTGGGCGAAGAAGATGCTATTGAAAATACCTATTCTGAATTCATTGAAAGAAAATTGATTGATTTTTCTTTTATTAATCAAGTAATTCAACAGTACCGTGACTATCTTAAAAGTAAAAAATACACTAGCAAAAGAACTGCTCCAAAGAGCTTCATAGAAGATTATGCTAATTACTACGAAAAAAAATTATTCTTTTCAGAATCTAATGATACATCTAACGCAGTTACTAAGTTTATACTATGGAAAATACTGAAAAAAATGAAATTGATTGAAAGACTAGATAAGGAGGTAGGATTATGAGATTGAACCAGCTAAATTTAGAATACAACGGAATTAAAAAAACTTTTAACTTAGATTCGAAAACATTAATTCATAGCGCTAAAAATAGTGCTGGAAAATCCACCTTACTAAGATTGCTATTCTATTCAATGGGTTACAGTATCCCACAAACTAAAAGGCTGCCATTTAAAAAAGTAAAAACATACCTTTCTTTAAAAACACCGATGGGCTTAGAGTATGTAGAAAGGACTAATGATAAAATTGTTTTGATTTATGAGGATGGTTCTAGTCTTAAATATAATCTACCTACTGATGAAGGTTTAGTAATTTCTACAATTTGGAACACTAAAAATGAGAATGTATCGAAAAGTATTCTTGGCTCTATTTACATGGATCAGGAGAAAGGCTGGACTTTACTTAATAGGGGAACAGTAATCGGTAGTATCAAATTCAAAGTAGAGGATTTAATTGAAGGAGTGTCGGAAAGAGACTTATCCGAACAAAAAACTGAACTAGAAAATATAAATGCTGAAATAAAAAAATATTCCCAGATATTAAATATAATTGAATACAAGGATCACCTATCACAGTTAAATGATACTTCCATTTTTTTATCTGACTATGTTTCCGAATTAGAAAGTAAACTCCAACTAAAAAAGATACGGAGTGAGGAACTTAAAGCTAAAATTAGTGATCTAGAGGATAGTCTTAAGGAAAATAAGCAATTTATCAATTACATTGAAAAGATGGATCTTGTAGTTAAGGATAAGGATTCTGGTATTGAGATTCCTGTAAAAGAAGATACTATAATTCATTTTAATGATAACCAAAAGTATATTAATGCCAGAGTTTCCTTGCTGAAAAGAGAACAATCCTACGTTGAAAAAGATATTAGAGAAATCATGTTAGAAATTAAAAAAAGCAATAATCTTTTTTCATTGCAAAGTGAAATAGACAAGGCTGATTATTTGATTTCTCGAGTAAGTATTCCTTATGAACAATTGATTCAAACCCTTGACTCTTTAAGAAAAAAACGAGCTTTCCTTACAAATGAAATGAAGGAAATACTTTCAATTAGTAATGAAACACTAAATAATTTACATTTTAATATTATGAAATATGCTACTAAATTGGGCGTTGATCAATATATTGACCAATCAAAAAATTATATTTTTACGTCTGATTTGAAATCCTTAAGTGGGGCTATCTTACATAAGATTGTATTCTCATTTAAGATGGCCTATATTATTGAACTGCAAAATTATTTAGGTTATAAACTTCCTATTGTTTTAGATTCTCCTAGTGGTAGGGAAGTTGATCAAAAAAATGTCGAAGAAACATTTGATATACTAAATGAAGATTTTAGTGACAATCAAATTATCGTCGCTTCAATTTACAAATACAATAATTTCAAACCTTCAGAAATTATTGAGCTTACAGATAAAATATTTTCTGAAAAATCCATCACGTTAGATGACCTAGAAATTAAGACTGATCATCTAACGTGACACCTCTAGTTTTTTGGATAGGCTACAATTAACTAGACAGAAAAATTAAGGTGTGTAGACTAGAAGAAAACATACCAGGAGGAATTTTTATGTCTAAGAGAACACGAAGAACTTTTTCACAAGAATTCAAGCAACAAATCGTCAATCTTTACTTAGCTGGAAAGCCACGTGTAGAAATCATTCGAGAATATGAACTAACGGCTTCAGCATTTGACAAATGGGTAAAGCAATCTAAAACGAGTGGTTCATTCAAAGAAAAAGATAATCTTACGCCTGAACAAAAAGAATTGTTAGAACTACGTAAAAGAAACCAGCAATTAGAAATGGAAAATGATATTTTAAAGCAAGCAGCGCTGATATTCGGACGAAGAGACAAGTAATCGATGCGAATAAGCATCTTTACCCTATATCAGCGATGTGCAGAATATTAGGTCTATCACGTCAGTCCTATTATTATCAATCAAAACCAAAGAAAGACGAATCAGAACTTGAAGAAGTAGTCGCTGAAGAATTTATCCGCAGCCGAAAGGCCTACGGCTCAAGAAAAATAAAAAAAGCCTTATCAAAACGAGGCATTCAGATCAGCCGACGAAAAATTAGTACAATCATGAAAAATAGAGGATTAAAATCGAGCTATACTGTTGCTTATTTTAAAGTACATCATTCTACTTGCAATGAAGCCAAAACGACAAACGTATTGAATCGTAAATTCTTAAGAGACAACCCATTAGAAGCGATCGTAACAGACTTGACTTATGTACGAGTCGGGAAAAAATGGAATTATGTCTGTTTCATTTTGGATCTGTTCAATCGAGAAATTCTCGGCTATTCTTGTGGAGAACATAAAGATGCCGTTCTAGTAAAAAAAGCATTTAGCCGTATCAAACAACCTCTGACAGAGGTTGAGATTTTTCATACTGATCGTGGAAAAGAGTTTGATAACCAAGCTATTGATGAATTATTAACAACTTTTGACATCAATCGATCATTGAGTCATAAAGGCTGTCCTTTTGATAATGCCGTAGCTGAATCAACTTATAAGTCGTTGAAAGTAGAATTTGTCTATCAATACACATTTAAAACCTTACAACAATTGGATTTGGAGTTATTTGACTATGTCAATTGGTGGAACCACCTTCGGTTGCACGGTACACTTGGCTACGAGACACCGGTTGGTTACCGTAACCAGAGATTGGCGCAGCGAATCCTTGATAATGAGCTCGGATGTGCTAACGCTAGCGAGGCAGTCTAACTTTAACTGTTAGCTCCTGCCGAAGATCGTCACATCCGAGGAGGCTCATTGTCAAGGACAATCGGAATAGCATACGGAAAGAAGTTCTGCACCTTATAAAATTTGTCAAAAAAACTGTTGCCATTCCATTTATAACTCTATATACAAAGAAAAAGCATCAATTCCAGCTGATGGAATTGATGCTTTTTTCATTAGGACTTATGTCCCAAGCTCTTCATAGTAATAATATATGCTTATACTTCTCTTCAAATCAATATTCAATGCTCATTGTAAAATACTGTCACAACGCTAAACATCAAAAAATATCATTATTTATGATACGGTTCTCCCCGATTTATCCGAAATGCGCGATAAATTTGTTCCACCAAAATCAAACGCATCAATTGATGGGGATAGGTCATTTTTCCAAAAGAGATTTGAGTATCACAGCGGGTCAACACACTGTCTGCCAGACCAAGGGAGCCGCCGATGACAAAAGTTAAATGGCTTTTCCCCTGAATCCCCAGCTGATCGATTTGTTTGGCAAAGGCTTCACTGGAGGGGTTCTTGCCATTAATAGCAAGGGCATAGACATATTCAGTGTCTTTAATTTTTGCCAAAATTCGTTCCCCTTCTTTTTCTTTGACCTGCTGCATCTCTGCCTCACTGAGATTTTCCGGAGCTTTTTCGTCGGCGACTTCTACCAATTCGATTTTGGCATAGGCGCCCAAGCGTTTGACGTACTCGGCAATTCCTTGTACCAAATATTTTTCCTTCAATTTTCCAACAGAAATAATTTTTATGTTCATAATCTACTCCTTATTTTTTATCGAGCCTTGTTATTCTTTGAGATACACACAAAGTTATACACATTAGTCACAGGTTTATCCACAGAAATAACCATAAAAAAGCCTATTATTTAAGTATTTCTAAAGCAAACGTATGTTTCGGTTAGATTTATCCCCTTTATCCACAGACCTGTGGATAAAACTAGTGAACTTATCCTCTTACTTATTTTAGCCTTTTCCACATGATTTGTGGAAAATATCTCCTCATTTTTACACTTTTTTCATCGAACCTTTTTCATAATTTTTTCAAATTCTTTCATTAGACTAAAATCAGCAATAGATACTATACTATTAATAAGAATAATTTCTTAGGAGGAATACAGATGCAAAGAAAAGAAGTAAATCCTGAATCCAAAAAAACTTCCGGCGGTTTTCTAAAACGGTTTGCCGTTGGTGTGTTAGGTGGTGTCGTCGGGTCTTTGATCATCGTTGGTGCTTTTTACCTACTCAACGGTTCGGGAAGCAATCCCACCAATAGTTCTGGGACAACAAATAATGCCGGCGAAACAGTAGTCAGCAACGTGAAGGTCAATGTGGACAGCGACATTACTTCTGCCGTGGATAAAGTACAAGATGCGGTGGTTTCCGTAATTAATCTGCAAAAACAATCCCAAAGCTCTGAATTGAGTCCATGGGGCGGAATGTTCGGACAAGAAGAAGGGACCGAAGAATCTTCTGACTCCAACTCTTCTGGAGATTTGGAAGAAACCAGTGAAGGCAGTGGAGTAATTTATAAAAAAGATGGTAAAAATGCTTATGTCGTGACGAACAATCACGTAGTAGAGGGACAAGATGGATTAGAAGTCGTTTTAAAGGATGGCACAAAAGTAACGGCTGAATTAGTCGGTACCGACGCTTACACAGACTTGGCGGTTTTAAAAATCGCTTCTGACAAAGTTGATACAGTCGCAACATTTGGTGATTCCAGCGAACTGAAGGTCGGCGAACCTGCGATTGCAATTGGCTCACCATTAGGTTCCCAGTACGCAAACTCTGTGACTTCCGGTATTGTTTCGTCAATGAATCGTCAAGTAACCAACACGACCGAATCTGGACAAACAGTCAATATCAATGCCATTCAAACAGATGCGGCAATCAACCCAGGAAATTCCGGTGGTCCTCTGGTAAATGTCGAAGGACAAGTTATCGGGATCAACTCCAGTAAAATCGCCAGCACTGCCAGCTCTTCTTCTGATGTCAGTGTGGAAGGAATGGGCTTTGCAATTCCAAGTAACGATGTAGTAACAATCATCAATCAATTAGAAAAAGACGGAAAAGTAACTCGTCCCGCTCTAGGAATCACGATGCGCGACCTTTCAACGATTTCTTCTGGACAACAAGAACAAATCTTGAAAGTTCCTAATTCATTGACTAATGGTGTCGTCGTTCTCTCTGTTGTAAATGCAACACCTGCTGAAAAAGCCGGCTTGAAACAATACGATGTAATCACAGAAATTGATGGTAAAGAAGTGACTTCAACAACAGAATTGCAATCTGCACTGTACAAGAAAAAAGTGGGAGATTCTGTAAAAATTACCTTCTATCGAGAATCCAAAAAACAAACCGTAGATGTCGAACTTTCCATCGATCAAACAACGTTACAAAATTCTCAGAGTGAAGGAAACAATTGATACCAAATAAAAAAGTTGCGGTTAGTGATATGCTCCCCCCTATATAGGACACTGAAATATAAAAGTCCTGTATAGGGGGGATTTTGTATGCCACAAAGAAAGATGAAACTCACTCCAGAAAAACGAGTAGAACTAGTAGAGAGCTATTTGAATGGTGAAGACAGTATGACCAGCCTAGCTCGCACTGCAGGCATTAGTCGGGCTGCTTTAAGTAACTGGATTATGCTTTATGAGAATGGGGGACCTACTGGCTTATTAGCAAGACGGAAGAATACACACTATACGATTGAAACAAAGATTCAGGCTGTAAATGATTACCTAAATGGTTTAGGGAGTTTGTCGGAAATTACTAAGAAATATGGACTAAGACATCTTAACCAACTACGAGATTGGATAAAGATATATAATACTCATGGAAACTTCAAAACAGAAAGCGGTGGAAGTCAAATGAGTCAATCAAGAAAAACAACCTTCAAAGAACGAGTGGAAATTGTCCACTATTGTATTGTGCATGATCATAACTATGGTAAAACGGCTATCAAGTATCAGGTATCGTACCAACAGGTACGTAATTGGGTACTAAAATATGAGGAAATGGGCGAAGCCGGCCTAAAAGATCGCCGAGGACATCGAGCTGGAACAGAACCCAGTCGGACACCTGAAGAAGAAATGCGTGATCGACTGGCTGAACAAGAACGCAAAATCAAACGGTTAGAAATGGAAAATGATCTCTTAAAAAAAGTCAGGGAGTTAGAAAGGAAGTGGGACTAGAACTCATCCGTCATATCTTTGAATACCAAGCAATTAAGGAACTCCATGATCTCAAAAGTTATTCGATAAAACGAATGTGTGATTTTTTACACGTCTCCAGATCAGCGTATTACCGTTGGTTAAAGCAACCAAAACCAGCTCAAACTATCTTTAACGAGCACTTGGCAGACCTAGTAAGATATATCTATGAAGCAGATAACGACAAGGGGTATCGGAGAATCCGCGACGATTTGGTCCAAGACTTTGGTTTGCACGTCAATGACAAAAGAGTATTGCGGATTTGTCGTAGTCTTCAAATTAAATCTACCGTCAAACACCATCCAAACGGAATTACAAAAGCTTCCAATAATCCTTATCATATTGCCAAGAACTATCTAAATAGAAATTTCCATGCAGATAAACCAAATGAAAAATAGCTAACTGATGTCAGTGAATTCAAGTACACTCTAAAAAACCAAGTAAAGAAAATTTACCTTAGTGCCATTCTAGACTTAGCAGATCGGCGTATTGTTTCATTCATCATTAGCGATAGAAATGATAATAAGTTGGCTTTTGATACCTTTGACGAAGCGATTCGACTTGAGCCTGAGGCTCATCCGCTATTTCATAGCGATCGAGGGTTTCAGTACACCAGTAAAAACATGAGAACTAAAATCAAAAATCAAGGGATGAAACAAAGCATGTCTCGTGTTGCCCATTGTATTGATAATGGGCCAATGGAAGGGGTTCTGGGGAACATTGAAACGAGAAAAATACTATCGTCATAAATTTACAAGACGCGAAGAACTCGTATCGATGATCGAAGATTACATCAACTACTATAACAATGGTCGTTACCAACGATGCTTGAAATCCAAAACTCCATTACAAGTTCACCAACAGCTTTTAATGGCAGCGTAATAATCGTATCTCTTAGCTGTGTGAAATGTCCTTTGTTTCGCACAGCTAAGAGATACGCAACCGAGCGCAGCCGAGGTTTAAAAAAAGAAAAACAAAAGAACTGTTTGCCACAAAATTAGCAAACAGCTCTCTAAAAATTTTATTATATTTCCGTGTCCACTTGACGGGGAGCCAACCATAGCCCGCAACTTTTTTTATTTGTTTACTGGAAAAACTTCACCTACAACAGCATCTTCTGGTAATTCTAAGATGCCTTTTTTTTCTGGCGCATTGGGTAAGTGCAATTCCCGTGCGGAACAGATCATTCCGTAGCTTTCAACTCCCCGTAACATACCGGGCCAAATCAATAACCCGTCTGGCATCATTGCACCTGGCTTGGCAACTACAACTTTCAACCCCGCTTTGATATTTGGCGCACCGCAAACAATTTGTAAGGTTTTTCCGCCATCAATTTGAGTTTCTGTAATTGACAAATGGTCACTGTCTGGATGTTTTTCACAGGTTTTCACATAACCTACAACAAATTTTGGTTCTGAATCATAAATTAAGGTTTCAGCAAAACCTGCTTCATTAATCAATTCATTCAAGCGGGTCACTTGTTCTTCTGTTAATTCGACTTGTCCCTTGCCGTCGATTGTTAAATGATTGGAAATATGAAAGAAATTCCAGCCGATGATTGTCCCATCAGTGGTTTGGATGCGGGCAACATTCAGTTTACGAGTCACTGTTTGCTCCAAGCCATGATCGTTTTCAGTGATCACCAACAAAGTATCTCCCACATGTTCTTTATTGTATGCAAAAATCACGTGTTGTTCCTCCTAAAATTTTCTCTGCTTATCATAACAAACTTTTCACTACTCGTCATGAAAATTTCCAGCAGCTTCTTAGAAAGGCATGAGTAAATTCAAATTCTTATTAATGAAGTCTTTTTTATTCTTTTTCGTTTGTTATCACCAGCACATCGCAGGGCGCTTCACGAATGACGTGGCTTGCTACACTACCTGTCATAAATCGTTCAACTGCGTTCAGTCCAGATTGCCCCACCATGACTAAATCGATTTGATATTTTTCCGGCAGCTGCTTTGCCATTGCTTCTTTTGCGGATCCATAAGCAATAATACCTTCGATATTTTTGAAATGAACGGATGCACCGTATGCCTTGTATTCTTCGATCATTTCTTTTGCTGCTTCTGTTTCTTGATCGATAATATTTTGATTGAGAGAACTATAACCCATCATCGTATAAAGCTGTTGATCGATAACGTTTGCAACATATACCTTGCCCTCGTTTCGGCGAGCCACCTCGATCGCTTTCCGAAATGCCTCTTTTGCCTGTTCCGAGCCGTCGATCCCCACTAAAATATTCTTATACGCTTGTGTTTCCATTTCAATTCCCTCCTCATTCTGATAAACATTTTTCAAGAAATACGGTTATGCTTGAAGACTGTTCAAAAAAGTTTCGATTTCTGCTTTTGTCTTACGATCTTTATTTACTAAACGACCAACTTCTTTGCCATCTTTAATCACGACAAAACTTGGAATGCCAAAGATATTCCATTCTGCCGCTACATCGATGAATTGATCCCGATCGACTTCAATAAATTGCCATTCCGGAAAATCTTGTTCGATTTCCGGCATATAAGGTTTAATAAAATTACAATCTCCACACCAGCCGGCGGTAAAGAAAAAGACGTTTTGCCCTTTTTCTACATATCCTGCTAGTTCTTCTAAATTTTTTGGAATAATCATTTATCTGCCTACTTTCTTTACTTTCTAGTTAAATTATACACCTTTCCTTTGGTCCGATAAACTCATTGCTCTTCTGCATTTTTTAGCAATTTTTGGTAGTACTGATAACTGTCACTTGCTTCATCAAATGTAGAAAGTATTGCTGCCTGCTCTGTCGCCTTTTGCAGGTAAGCATGAGATTCTTGAAAATTTTCCTCTAACGCGTACATGTCCGCCAGCAAAACGTAGGCTTGAAAAATCACCCAGTCATTCTCTTCAGCCAGATTGCTTCTTTCTAATCCTCGTGTCATCATCTTGATTGCTTCTTGCGGACTTTCGTGAGAATAAGCCAAGGTATTGCTTTCTCTGTATAGTTTTTCCAGTCGCGTCATTCCATCAGCTGTCTTTTTCTCATAACTCTGGGCAAAAATAAAATAATTGCCATTAGGATCTGTCAGAGTAAAACGACGATCCGAATTAAGATCTCGTGGTAAACTCATTTTTGGAAGACCCGAACGGCTTAACTTTTTCCCCGTATTTTCTTTGAAATTCGCCTGCAGCGCATCGTGCAAAGCATCCACATTTTCCACCATCACTAATAATATATTCGTTGGTGTAGGAACGGGTAATTTTTTATAAGCAAATAAATGAAAGACCAATTCATGGTACCGTAAGACTGCATACCCGCCAGATCGTTTTTCTTCATACTGATTCTTAAAGCCGAGATTTCTAAAAAATTGGACTGTAGCTTTAAAATCTTTTGCGGGAAAGACAGGGAGCGTTGCCGAAATTTGAAAAGTCATCCGTTTTCTCCTTTTGTGTTAAAATTTTTTTAAACTGATTACGCATAAATTAGCAATGTTAAAAGTTTATTGTACCATATTGGCAAGAATTGAGCAGAAAGTCGCCACAAAAAAACGCGGCTTGCTTTGCAGCAAACAGCGTTTCTTTTCATAATTTTTTGCGATTAAAAACTAGAATAGACAGGCTTAAAAGCACGCCGGCAAACAAAACACTAAGTATCATGCTACCACGAAAATCGCTAAGTGTGTCCCCCTTGAGCCACGCCATATTCTCACTGATCAAAGAAATTGGATTGTAGGCTTTGAAGCGGTCAAAAAGCTGTAAGAGATACAGCAAAGCGGTAACGATAATCGTAAACAACAAGCCTTCATAGCTGGATTTTGCAAGGGTCGAACCGAATAAAATCACCGCGACAAAAAAACAACCAAAAAGCAACAACGGGAAGAAACCTGCGAAAATATGCGGGCTTTGATTATCTGGAAAATAATAGTGGGTATATCCGGCTGTAACGCTAAAACATAACAAAAGGGCACCAATCCATTGCACAAGCATCACCAGATATTTGCTAAGAATGATTTGCCAGCGATCCAACCCCTTCGTCACCAAATTCACCAAACTACCACTAGCAACCTCTCGACTGACACTGCCGCTGAAAAGAACCGCCACCAAATAAATACCCATCTGTGTAATATTTTTATAAAATTGTGTCCATGAATCCAACGAGGTAGGCTCGGGGATCGTAACCAGCGTTGAGCCAAAGGCGGATTTCATGATTTCAGGCGTGAGCTTTGCCAGCAAAGGATTCATCAAGCCGAATATCAAAAAAATAATAACAAGCAACAGAACTCGTTTAGTACGCCAGCTTTCCAATAATTCTTTTTTCGTAAAGAAATAACACTTTTTCATTTGATGACCTCCAAAAAGATTTGTTCCAATGAAGGTTCAACCTTTCGCAACATTTCTGGAGTAATTTTCTTTTCCATAAATCCACGAAATAGATGAGGCAATAATTCCTCGTAAGAGCCTTCGTAACGGACAACGACTGCTTCCTCTTTTTGAGAAAAAGATTGAATCAGGTGCTGCTGCTGTAAAGTTTGCAAAAGCTCAATCAGTTTATCCTGCTGTTTTTCTACAAGAATTTCGATTTGCCGATGCGCATGAAGTTCCTTGAGTGTAGCTAAAGGGGAACTGACCGCTAATTTCCCTTGATGCAAAATACCGACATAATCACAGATTCGTTCGACATCACTTAAAATATGGGTAGAAAAAAGGATCGTCACTTTGCCTCTTAAGGAAGCCAACAACGCAAGAAATTCTTGGCGCCCACTGGGATCTAGTGCCGAAGTCGGCTCATCGCAAATCAATAGCCGCGGCTCATTCAATAGGGCTTGCGCGATACCCAGCCGCTGCTTCATACCACGGGAATAGCTGCGAATAAACTTTTTTTCCGCAGCCAGTCCGACCAATTCCAGCATTTCTTCCATTTTAGTAGCAAGTTTTTGTTTTGGTATTCCTGTGATTTCACCACATAACTGCAAATATTCCCGTCCTCGCATATACCCATAAAATTCCGGAACATCCGGTAAATAACCAGTATAATGATTTGTTTTTGTATGCCCAAAAATCACCGGTTCCTTATTGATGGTGATTTCACCAGTTGTTACTTCTTCTAAGCCTAAAATCAATTTCATGGTCGTTGTTTTTCCCGCACCATTTTCTCCGACAAATCCGAAAATACTGCCTTCTGGAACGGACAAATTCAAACCATCTAACACCGTTTTACCGCCAAATTTTTTCCCGACATTTTTGATTTCCAGCAGATTCATTCATTTTCTCCTTTTCCAAAAACAAAATAGACGACTGGTCCAATGATTTGTAGAAAAACCACAATCAAAATCCACATGGTTTTGTTCCCAAAACGATAGGTTGGATGCTTCAACACATGAAGTAAAGCTGTAACCATCAACCCTACTTCTAAAAGGATGACAGGAATCAACAATGGTAAATTTTCTAAAAAAAGTTTACTTCCGTTCATTTTTTTCTTTCCTCCTTTATTTCTTCGATTCGTTGAAAAATTTCACGCATTTTTTCTTCTTCCCTATAAGGCAGCAATAATGGATTCGTTAAAATAAAGGCAATCACCGACTCCACGACCGTATTGGCTTCCCGTGGCGTTTGTCCAGCCAATGCCTGCGTGTTTAGCCACTCTTGAATGCGATCAAAATAATCATCCGGCATAAATTGTAATACTGGATTTATTTCTAGCAGCTGACAGACTTTTTCCAAAATCGCAAACAACGCCGCTTTGTCCCCAATTTGCGCATACCCTACTGCCCCCGACAAATAAAAATTCAGCAACGCCGCCGGATTTATTTTTTCGGCTTGAAAAAGAGCAATCAGTCCTGCTCCTCGCTGGTAGGTTTCGGTGAAACGAATTGGCTCCTTTACTAATAAAGGCAGATAATTCGTCAAGCCACTCAACAAAACAAAAAGATTCTGAAAAATACCGCTTTGGGTTGTCGCCAACGCTTGATCTGTCGCTCCTTTTAATTGAAAAGCACCGGCAATCAAGCTGTCTGACGGCAAATAGGGCGGAACATACTCTCCCAAAATCGCCAGCACATCGTCTGAACGATTCAAAATCAACAGACAATAGGCCTGCATTTTCATTGCTTCATCCATCACCGCAACCTCTTTACTATTACTGCGAACCCGAATAAATAAATCTAAGGCTTTCGGAATATAGCGCTGCTGTTTTTCTAATGGATTTTCTCCAGGAAGCAGATCATAGTGATTCAACAATAAATTGCCCATCTGCAAAAGAAACGGGTAACAGGAATAATACCGATGAATGAAGCTTTCGATTGACTGCAATACTTCTTCTGCTGATTTGGTTTGAAAAGATTTCTGTAAAGAAAGATAAATCCGTTGAATCTCCAGTTGATTCAATTCCGGTTCATAATCCAATAAAGAATCGATGGACACATCAAAATACGCAGCCAACAGCGGTAGTAACGTGATGTCCGGATACGTTTGCCCAGTTTCCCATTTTGAAACAGCCGCCTTAGATACCCCGACAAAATCTGCTAATTCCTGTTGTGTTACCTTTTTTTCTTTTCGCTTTTCTGTAATCACCGCACCTAAACTAATCTTCATTTCCCTCACCTCACGTAAATTTTACGTTGTTTTCTACGGTAGTACAATGGAGCAGTTGTTAACTTTTAGTATTTTTTATCAACTAATGGGATACAAGGAATTATTTAGTCAAAAAAACGCATAGAAACTCTCTTGAAGGGTTTCCATGCGTGAGATGAATTTTTTAATTAGTGCAAAGAAAGCTTTTCCCCTTGGGCAATTCTTTCCAGACCAGTAACTTCAATAACCTGAATTTTACCTCTAGATAATGCTAAAACACCTATTTTCTGAAAATCCCGTAAAATACGAGTTACTACCTCCCGTGCAGAACCAAGTTCAAGAGCAATCCGCTCGTGAGTTGTCTGAACGAAATTCTTTTTGTTATTATGCAGCAAATACTTGGCGATTCGTTGCGGCATAGAATCAAAAACTACTTCACTCACAGTTGTCATGAGCTCAAAGATTTTTTTCGAAAAAATCTGACTTACATACTTTTGCCATGCTTCGTCTGCCAGTAATTTCTTAAATATTTCTCGAGGCAACGAAAAGATCAGACTTCCTTCTTCAATCTCGGAAAATCCTTTTGATACATACTGCAGGCCGCACTAAAAAAACAAAATTCCCCCGGTTCAATATGAAACAAAGTAAACTCTTTGCCGTCATTAGAAATCTTATACTTCCGGATATTTCCTCGAATCAAAAACGGAACGACTTGACAGGAATCTTCTTGGTAAATAACTTTCCCGCCTTTAGGAACATTGATGCAAAGAGCATTTTCCCAAACAAGTGTCAAGAACGCTTCATTGATTTCTTTTAATACTGGCAGTTTCTCACTAACTTCCTTTTGACGCACTTTCATGTCTTCCATAATGCCTCCCCCGTCTTTATAATTTTTCAAAAAAAAAACTATTCTTAGTTTAAGAATAGCTAATTTTAAAAAAACTATCGGTGATAAAATCACATTTGTATTTTAATTGTTGCCAGACCATTTTTTACAAAAAAACACAGCCAAAGCTAGCTTGACTGTGTACAAATTTTTTCCCATTTCTACTATTTTGCAACATACTTTTCATGGTCCAGACTAAATTTTCACCCTTATTCAGAAACGATCCGTGCACCAAATGGCATTAACGCCAAGCGAGCCATTTTTAATGACTGACTTGCAAAGGGAATCCCGATAATTGTGATTGCCAATAAAATCGCACTCGCCACATGAGCCAAAGCTAATGGAATGCCGGATACCAACAACCAAATGATATTTAAAATAAAGGAAACGCCATTTCCTTCATAAACAACTGTTTTACCAAAAGGCGCCAAGGACATCGAAGCCAATTTAAAACATTGCTTTCCTATGGGAATCCCAATAATCGTGATTGACCATAAACATCCAGCCAAAAACCAGCTGATTGCGCCTCCCAAGCCACCAAAAATCAACCAAATAATATTTCCCAAACAACTCATTTCGTGAACCTCTTTTCTTTTGATTATGCTAAAGATACCATATCTTTAAATGAAAGACATCCTTCTTTTGACCGAGTGAAAGGAAATCTCTAATACCATTTTTTACTTGATTTTTTCTAATGCTTTTTGCGGAACCTCTTTTTCTGGTATCTCTTCATAAGTCTCCACGTGAGCACCTTTATTGATCAATTTTAAATACCGGTCCTTCTTCAATACTTGGAGCCCATTAAATTCCAACGTTCTCGTTGTGCCATCAGAAGCAGCAGCTGTTTGTTTATAAGCTGCGGTCCCATATCCATTGACCGATTCAGGATCCTGCGTTTTAACATACACTTCGCTCTCTGGTACAAGCGGATTTAATTGATCTAAAAAAGCAGCCAGCTCTCCTGATGAATTTTTGGTGTAGAACAAACTTCCTCCGCATAGAAGCAAAAGAAAAATCCCGACTGATACGATTACTTTTACGATTGTTTTCATCTCTCTCTCCTTTCGAATATATAACTATATTAACAAATATGATTCTTAACTAATCAGGCTTAAGACCTAAACTGCGGTAACAATATTGAAAGGTTTTTGTAAGGAGAAAGTGAGTTGTTGCGGGGCTTTTTAAGTTATGTAAAAAAGCTGGAGATACCTGTGAAACAGTATTTCCAGCTTAGATATAATATTATGTTAGCCTACTGACCCTTACAATGACTCTTTTGGGAATCAGAGGAAAGGAATAGGCTTTGTAGAAATATTTGTTTTAACAAATTACTATAGACTGACGGTATATATCGGTAGATACTATCATCGGGAACTTAGCCAATACCGTAGCCAAAATAGCAGGTAGAGAAGTTATTTGGGGAATCAAGTTATTCTGTTTCAGTCATGAGGTTAAGTTCATTAAAGATAATTGAAGATAGTTGATATTTCAACGATTTTTGAATAGAGCTAATCGCTTTATTGATGATAATTCATCTTGATCGGTTTTCTAATCGTATTCAAAAACGTATTCAAGTTGCGTGGCGTGCTTTTGATGAGAATAATCAAAACATTATATTGATATCCCTATTCTTCCAAATTTTCCCCTGATTTTTTAACCCCGTGTACAATATCTGATTCAGAATTTACACTTTTTATTTTCTGTATTTCTTTACCTGTTGCTAAAGCCTCTCCTACCCTTGTTAGCGCTGTTTGGTTTATAGCTATCTT
>NZ_MAEK01000013.1:108214-110824 GCF_009933265.1 Enterococcus sp. JM9B
TTAGCGCTGTTTGGTTTATAGCTATCTTATCCAGTCGTTGCGCTAGGTTCTGGCTTGTTACTAAAGCCTCTCCTAGACCTGCTAATGCTACTGGTTTTATGGCTGATTTAGCTAATTCTGATAGCCTAGCAACGTCCGTCATATCAAGATTATTAAAATGATGATCGACGTATCCTTCAAAATCATCACTCATGTCAGATAGTTCATTTTCAGCTATTTCACCAATTAATATTTTTTGAAAAGCTTCATCTAACTGTTTCACGTACTTTTTTAGATTTTTTATTAATTGCTGATATAATGACAATTGAATCTCTTTATTATGACTTACAATATTTCTACCTTCTCTGATTAGTTCCATATCGTTTTGAATTTCTTCTAAATCAATATCTATATATTTACTAAATACTTCGTTCCATAATGAAAAAGGCTTAGATATACTTAAATCATCAACTTCTCGAAATAAATTTAACAATTCTTCAATATCTATCTCTTTATATCTCACAATATTCTTTTCATTTCCTGTCACAATAGATAAATAGTTTTCCCCAAAAAGATATTCTTCAAAATCATATAAATCTATCCATTGTAAAAGATTGTTAAAGTCATACTTTCCAATAGCCTGTTTCTGTTTGCTTTTTATTTCTGCAATGATTTCATTTGGAATAGAATCCTTTGTCCAATTATCAAAATACATTGGTGACAATAAATAAATCAATTTCCTTAAAGCCCATTCGTAACTATGCAAATATGGCAATAATTTTTTTGAAAAAAATAATGAATTTGTATCTACAATAGTAGTGTAATTTAAATGCGACTTGCTCGCTTCAATATTAATCTCATTTAGAAAAATTTGAAATGAATGTACATCAGTTATTCCTATCTTACCCCTTTTATTATACCTAAACATTACATGTAATGAATCATTATACTTTTTCATATCAAAACTAAATCTATATTTTTTTTCATTATTTTGATACTCTAAAAGATCATCACATATAAATCGTGATAATACTTTCATAAAAGTTTCTTTAATATCATCCATTCTGCCTTGTTTAGGATAATATAAATATTCAACAACTTGCTTGCTAATATGCCCTCACCTTTTTTCTTTTTATACTCTCAATTTTGTAAAAAATTGAAGCCTGATTTTAAAATACCAATAAATTTATCTCACAAGAGTATACCCTATCGTTACATATCCCACTCATTATTATACCAGTATTTATTTGTGACACATAAGGGTGTAACAATAGGTTAGTGTTCTAAAGACTACAAGTAGTCATTGAAGCAAATCTTCATAAGACACCTGTAGAACATCCCTAATAGCTCTCAATTGATCTAGCTTAATGTGTTGCCGGCCGCCTTCAATCTTAACCAATGTTTCCCTAGTTATAGCGATTTTCCTGAGCTGTAGGTCTCTAATCAGCTCGGTTTGACCAATTCCTTTTTCTAATCGGATTCGTCTAATATTGCTACCGATTACATTTTCTTTATCAATAATTTTTTCCTTTTTCAAGAATAGCACACCTTTTGGACTAAATTAGTCCTTTTTCTTATTAATCTTAAAGATTTGATATGCTACAACGTGACTAGTATTAGTCCACATTCAATTTTAAGGAGTTTTTTTTAAGAAATTTGCAATCATTCTAACCTGCGCTTTACTCATCGGAACTATAAGCGGGTGTACCACTTCTGACACAAGCTCTACAAGTACGGAAACTAGTACAACAACATCAGAAAAGAATTACCCAATACATTTTTTTCCGGTTCCAGATGGGTTTGAAGCTTATTATCATGATAAAAAACTAGATGTCCCTTTATCAGAAACTGAATTTACTGAAAAGATTTTGCCAATTGAAATTGAAAGAAGTCAAGACGATATAAAACTAAAAGCTGATTTTCCCTTACTGAACAGCACACAAATTGATAGACATGAAAATATCAAAGTTAATATTGAAAAAGGAGTGTTAGCACAACTTTATACTGAAAAAGTTGAACAATTAAGCACTATAAATACAGGCTTTCATGAATTACCTACACCTGAAAATGAAGTTGATTTGGTCATTAAACTCTTCTAAAAAAGAAGCATTGAAAGAATAATCTTTCCTTCAACGCTTCTTTTATTGATTCAATTTGCAATATTACTTGAACGAATAATCTGATTTCTAAATAGTTGGAAAACATCTTGCGGCGGATAATAGAATGAAAATAATGATTCTATATGACTATACTACGTATTCACCAAAACAGTTCTTATTCACTACAAACTCAAACAAGCTTCACTATACTCAAGTAGTAAACATTGGTTACAAAAAGACACCGGTGGAACCTCAAATCTCTCCACATAGATTTAGGCACACCCACTGTAGCTTATTGTTTAAAAGTAGAGCTTTAATAAAAGAAGTACAAAAACGATTAGGTTTCAAAAATATTAAATCTACAATGAATATCTACGCTCATGTTTCACCTGAAAAAATAGAAGAAACTGGCGAACGATTTGCAAACTATGTAAATTTCTAAAAAATGGCGTTCAATATTTATTTAGATAGAAAAAAATGGTTCTATAATATTTAGTGTTGTTACTCAAAACGAGTAAGGACACTAAATATT
>NZ_MAEK01000014.1:0-19421 GCF_009933265.1 Enterococcus sp. JM9B
ACACTAAATATTATAGAACCAGGCTTTTTCAATCAAGTAAACAAGCGTAATGGCTTATTTATTTTTCAAGTTGTAGAAAGATTTCAAACCTTTGTATTCTGCAACTTCACCAAGTTGGTCTTCGATACGTAGTAATTGATTGTATTTTGCAATACGGTCAGTACGTGAAAGAGAACCAGTTTTGATTTGTCCAGCATTTGTTGCAACAGCGATATCAGAGATGGTTGAATCTTCTGTTTCACCAGAACGGTGAGAAACAACAGCAGTATAGCCAGCTTCTTTCGCCATTTCGATAGCGTTGAAAGTTTCTGTTAAAGTACCGATTTGGTTTACTTTGATCAGAATTGAGTTTGCAACGCCCATGTCGATTGCTTTAGCTAATTTTTCAGTGTTTGTAACGAATAAATCGTCACCAACTAATTGAACTTTGTCGCCTAAAGCTTCGGTTAATTTCTTTGTACCTTCCCAGTCGTTTTCGTCTAATCCGTCTTCGATTGAGATGATTGGGTATTTAGCAACTAAATCTTTGTAAAGTTGGATCATTTCTTCCGTTGTTTTTTCGCCTTCGCCTGAATCAGCTAAAACGTAAACACCTTTTTCTTTGTCGTAGAATTCTGAAGAAGCAGCATCCATAGCAAGAACAACGTCTTTACCAGGTACATAGCCAGCTTTTTCGATAGCTTCGATGATTACTTCGAAACCTTCTTCGTTTGAACCTAAGTTAGGAGCGAAACCACCTTCGTCACCAACTGAAGTAGCTAGACCTTTAGATTTCAAGATTGCAGCTAAAGCGTGGAATACTTCTGCACCCATACGCAAAGCTTCTTTGAATGTTGGTGCGCCAACAGGCATAATCATGAATTCTTGGAAGTCGATAGAGTTGTCAGCATGTGAACCACCGTTGATGATGTTCATCATTGGAGTTGGTAATACTTTTGTATTGAATCCGCCTAAATAATGATACAAAGGAATTTCTAAATAGTCTGCAGCAGCGCGAGCAACCGCAATAGAAACGCCAAGAATAGCATTTGCGCCTAATTTACCTTTGTTAGGAGTGCCGTCTAAAGCGATCATTGCTTTGTCGATAGCCATTTGGTCACGAACATCGTAGCCGATAACAGCTTCTGCGATGATGTTGTTTACGTTTTCGACAGCTTTCGTTACACCTTTTCCGCCATAACGAGCTTTGTCGCCGTCACGCAATTCAACTGCTTCGTATTCACCAGTTGAAGCTCCAGAAGGAACCATTCCGCGACCAAAAGCACCTGATTCAGTATAAACTTCTACTTCGATTGTTGGGTTACCACGGGAATCAAGGACTTCGCGTGCGTAAACATCAGTAATAATTGACATGTTTGTTTCTCTCCTTTGGGTTTGTTTTATCTAAAGGGATTCACCCTTACGAACAATTTTAGTTAACTTTCGTTGTTTCTGCAAATAGAAACCCTTTTATCTTAGCAAGTACTCAGATTATTTTACAGCATCTAATAAAGCTAGGAATGAATCTGGTTGCAAGCTTGCTCCGCCGACTAATGCACCGTCGACATTTTCTTTTGCCATATATTCAGCAATATTTTCAGGTTTTACTGAGCCGCCGTATTGGATACGTACTTTGTCAGCAACTTCCTTGCCATAAAGTTTTTCAACTGTTTGGCGAACAACGCCACAGATTGTGTCTGCAATTGTTGCATCAGCAGATTTGCCAGTACCGATTGCCCAGATTGGTTCATAAGCGATCACCATGCTGGCAACTTGTTCAGCAGAAAGATCTGCCAAACCGCCAGTGATTTGTGCTTCAATCCATTCTGCAGTTTTGCCTGCTTCATACGTTTCTAATGTTTCGCCACAACAAAGAATTGGCAACATACCATTTGCAAAAATTGCTTTTGCTTTTTTGTTGATGTCTTCATCTGTTTCGTGGAAATATTCCCGACGTTCAGAGTGACCGATAATCACATATTGGATGCCAAGATCTGCCAACGCAGCAGGTGAAGTTTCACCAGTGTAAGCACCAGCATTTTCCCAGAAACAGTTTTGTGCTGAGATTTGTAATTCAGTTCCTTTAGCTGCTTCTGCTAATTCTTGTAGGAATAAAGCAGGTGCACCAATAACGGAATCCACTTTGTCATTTCCAGGAATTTTTGTTTTGACTGCTTCTGCAAATTCTTTTGCTTCTGCTGCAGTTTTGTTCATTTTCCAGTTACCGGCAATGATTGGTTTACGCATAATTTGCACTCCTTTTTTTACACACCATTAGGCAGCCTGTAATCAGGCTACCTAAATAGAATCGTTTTATTTATCGTTAATTGCTGCAAGTCCAGGTAATACTTTACCTTCAAGTAATTCTAAGCTTGCTCCGCCACCTGTTGAGATGTGGGTAAATTTATCCGCAAAACCAAGTTGTTCTGCTGCTGCTGCTGAGTCGCCGCCGCCAATGATGGTCGTTGCGCCTTCAAGGTTAGCGATGGCTTCACAAACACCAATCGTGCCGTTTGCAAAGTTAGACATTTCGAACACACCCATAGGTCCGTTCCAAACAACTGTTTTAGCGTCTTTTAATGTGTCCGCAAATAATTTCACAGAAGCTGGACCGATGTCTAAAGCCATCACGTCATCAGCGATATCCCCTTCAATTACTTCTGTTGGGACATCATTTGAAAATTCTGTTGCACAAACGTTGTCAATTGGTAAAACAAGTTTGTCGCCAGCTTTTTCAATCAAGCTTTTAGCTAATTCGATTTTATCTGATTCAACCAATGATTTACCGATTTTGATACCTTTTGCTGCGTAGAATGTATAGGTCATTCCACCACCGATAAGAATCTTATCTGCTTTAGGAATCAAGTTTTCGATTACGCCGATTTTGTCAGAAACTTTTGCTCCGCCAAGAATTGCGATCATTGGACGTTTTGGATTTTCAACTGCTTCACCGATGAATTTAATTTCTTTTTCCATCAAGAAACCGGCAACTGTTGGGATACCGGTTGAAGCAATCCCTACGTTTGATGCATGGGCACGGTGAGCTGTTCCGAACGCATCATTAACAAATACATCGCCTAAAGAAGCCCAGTATTTTCCTAAATCTGCATCGTTTTTGCTTTCTTTTTTGCCATCAACATCTTCAAAACGGGTATTTTCAAAGACAACAACATCGCCGTCTTTCATATCAGCAATTGCTGCTTCCAATTTTGCACCACGAGTTTCAGGAACGAAGGTTACTTCTTTGCCTAGCAATTCGCCTAAACGTTTTGCCACAGGAGCCAAAGATTTACCTGCTTTGTCTTCTTCAGTTTTTACACGGCCTAAGTGTGAAAACAGAATTGCTTTTCCGCCTTGTTCAAGAACATAGTTGATTGTTGGCAGTGCAGCTTTGATACGAGTATCATCACCGATCACGCCATCTTTCAAAGGAACATTGAAGTCAACACGGACAAGGACTTTTTTATCTTTTAAATCGATATCTTGAACTGTTTTTTTCGCCATGGATGTTTTCCTCCCAAAAAGTAGATTACTCAAATTTTCATAAAAAAAGCGGAGAAGCGCGTCGCTTCCCCGCTTTCATCGTGCAATGTTTGGTTCTACAGTTGTACGTGAATCTTATAATTTTGCGAAGTATTCTAAGGTACGTACTAATTGTGCTGTGTAAGACATTTCGTTGTCATACCAAGCAACAGTCTTAACAAGTTGTTTGCCGCCGACTGAAAGAACTTTTGTTTGTGTTTCGTCAAACAATGAACCGTAAGTCATGCCAACGATATCAGATGAAACAATTGCATCTGTATTGTAGCCGTATGATTCGTTTGAAGCTTCTTTCATTGCTGCATTTACTTCGTCTGCTGTTACGTCTTTTTCAAGAACAGTAACTAATTCAGTTAATGAACCAGTTGCAACAGGAACACGTTGAGCTGCTCCGTCTAATTTACCGTTCAAGTCAGGGATTACTAAGCCGATAGCTTTAGCAGCACCAGTTGTGTTAGGTACGATGTTGGCTGCAGCTGCACGGGCACGACGGAAATCGCCTTTAGGATGAGGTCCATCAAGAGTCATTTGGTCACCTGTGTAAGCATGGATTGTTGTCATCAAGCCTTCAACGATACCAAATTTGTCGTTCAAAGTTTTAGCCATAGGAGCTAAACAGTTAGTAGTACATGAAGCACCTGAGATAACAGTTTCTTTACCAGTTAATGTTTCATGGTTCACGTTATAAACGATTGTTGGAACGTCATTTCCACCAGGAGCAGAGATAACGACACGTTTTGCGCCAGCTTTTAAGTGTAATTCAGCTTTTTCTTTTGAAGTGAAGAATCCAGTACATTCAAGAACGATGTCAACACCTAGTTCGCCCCATGGTAATTCTTCAGGGTTGCGGTTAGCTAAAACCTTAACTTCGTTGCCGTTAACGTTAAATGAACCTTCGTGAACTTCAACAGTACCGTTGAAACGTCCTTGTGTTGTATCATATTTTAACAAGTGAGCCAACATGTTAGCATCTGTTAAATCATTGATTGCTACAACTTCGATTCCATCTACATCTTGGATACGACGGAATGCTAAGCGTCCGATACGTCCGAATCCATTAATACCTACTTTAACTGTCATTTAAGATTTCCTCCTTATGAAAATCAAAAAAATTTTTATTTTTAAAGGGTTGCCCCTTTTAAAATCTCATTAGCAGCAGCTTCATCTGTGATGAGCCACGTTTGTTTTGGTGCATTTTTCATATAGGCATGAATCGCTTTGGCTTTACTCTTTCCGCCAGCGACTGCCAAAATAATGGGAATATGCTGTAAATCCTTCAACTGCAATCCGATTCGAGGAACCTTATAAACGATTTTTCCCGATTCATCGAAAAAGTAGCCGAATGATTCTCCCACTGCGTTATTTTGTTTGAGCATCAAAATCTCGCTCTCAGTCATCTTTCGACGCGCCGCCATGTGCAACGCCCGTCCAATACTATGAATAACACAATTCGCCTTGCTTATCAAGTTTAAGACTTCAATGATCAAGGGTTCTTGCAACAAAGAATCATAGGTTGCTGAACTTAATTGTTCAGGAACGTATAGTGCGCGGTGATCCCCGTTTGTCTGCATCGCCATCACAGCACTTACTGAGTTGGCCTGCACGGTAACTGCTTCACCAATTCCACCGCGAGCAGGAACAAATAAATTGTGCCGTTGCTTGCTTTCAAGGTTCGTCAAACTTTCTGCGACCGTCGCCATCGTGGTACCGCCCATTACAGCAATAATATTTCTGCCTTCTGGAAGCAGCAGTTCTAACGATTCATTCAGCAAATCGCCAAATTTCGTCACCACTTTATTTTGCTGGTCACTGTCACCTGAAGCAATCAGACAGCGCTCATTGCCAAAATAATCTGCCAACCGTTTTTCCAGTTGGTGCATCCCAAACAGTTGATCCATCACTTTATTCAGCGAAGCATAAACTTCTTCGCCTTTTTTCGTTAAGGTCATTCCACTTTTGGATGAATCGATTAATTGGAGTTTTTTTAACAGATCCGTCTCGGTTCGTAAGACTCGCTCGGTCAATTCCAGACTTTCCGCCAAATTTCGTCGGCCAATCGGTTGCATCCAATAGATATTGCGCAGAATTTTGAATCGTTCCTGCAACACCGATAAGATGTCTGGAGCAACTGCTTCAATCATTTTTAATTCATCAAGCATGAGAAACTCCTCCGTGGGACTTTTTTTGTCCGTCATAGACTTAAACCGACCCGTCCAATGTAAAAAAAATTGAACATTTGTTAAAATCAATCTCACACAGGTAATAGTATCACTTTACCGGGTATTACGCAACTGAAAAACTTCTCGCTTTCTGAAAACAAAAACACCACAGCGCAATTTTTACTCCGTGGTGTATCGTAAATCATTTTCTGAAAAAAATCAATCAAATCTTTTCCTTTTTGATGAACTAGGGATTCCAAGGGCATCACGATACTTGGCAACCGTACGCCGCGAGATGGCGATTGCTTCTTTTTCCAGCAGTTCAACTAATTTTTGATCAGATAAGGGCTTGCGTTTGTCTTCCTCTTCTACCAAGGTCTTTAAGCGTTGTTTTACCGTTGCGGTGGATAAATCTTCCCCGGTTTCTGATTGATTAGTTGCTTTCTGACTAAAAAAGGTTTTTAATTCAAACACACCAAATTCCGTTTCGAGATATTTTCCGTTAACGGCCCGACTGACGGTTGATTCATGAATCGCAAGCTCTTCAGCAACCTCTTTTAAAATCAGCGGTTTGATGGGACGTTTTTCATCAAAGAAAAAATCCTGTTGATGACGGATGATGGCTTCCCCCACACGTAAAATCGTGTCACCTCGTTGGTGAATGGTTTTTTGCAGCCATTCAAAATCCTGTTGCTTTTCTTTTAAATACTTGAGAACTTCCGGTTCTTTATTTTTAGCCATCTGATCAAAATAATGCTGTTGGAATTTGACTTCCGGCATTCCTTGACGATTCGAAGTCAAGCGAAGCTGTCCATCTTTTATCTTCACTGATAGATCTGGAATGATGTACAAGCCTTCTGTCGATCCAAACGCCGCCCCCGGTGTGGGAGTCAAAGTTTGAATATAATCAAAAACTTGTTGGACTTCTTGCAACGTGATGGCAAAATGCTTGGCGATCAGCTCCCATTTCCGATGAACCAATTCTTCAAAAGATTCTTCCAGCATAATATACGCCAGTTCCGGCGCATAATCGTCCCGTTCAATCTGCAACATCAAGCATTCCCGCAAATCTCTGGCACCAACGCCCGCAGGATCAAGCTGTTGAATCAAAGTCAACGCATCCAGCATTTGAATACTCGTTGCTCCGGTTTTTTCTTGCGCTTCTTCCAACGAAAGTTTCAAATAACCATTTAAATCAATATGCTCGATTAAAAAAAGGACCAATGTTCGCAAATAGGTATCACGATAATTGAGATGCACTTGATCCAGTAAATATTCAAATAAAGAAATCGTCGTATCTGGAATTTGACTGAGGTATTCCATCTCTTTTCCCGTTGAGGATCGTGGCTTGGAATAGTTCATTGTATAATTCGGTTGAGAAATTTCAATCAATGGATTTTCCAAGGCTTCGGCCTCGACAAACTCGGTCAACTCATCAATAGAAAACTGCAAAACCTGAATAGACTGCTGTAATCTCTGGGTCATCGCCAGTTTTTGTGTCTGTTTTTGCTGTTGTGAAAAACTTTGTTCAAATTTCATTGATTTTCCCCTTGTAATTTCTCTTAAAATTCGATAAACTAATATTCGTTCGATGCGTCCTTAGTGTAGTGGATATCACGTAAGATTCCGGTTCTTGAGACGGGGGTTCGATTCCCTCAGGACGCGTACCATTTATCTGGATGAACTGGCAGACACTTTTCAATTGAAGAGTGTCTTTTTTTTGACAATTACTTAATTCATCCAATTTTGTCCTGCTTGACAGTTAGTTGCTTTCTTCATTATAAACAAATTCAGTCAAAAAAACACCCTGCAATAGTCTTACTGCTATCCCAGGGGTCGCTTTCATACTTATCCGTTTTCTTCAGCACCATGAAAAAAAGAATAGCTCTCGCTACTCTTCTTCCTCATCATCAAAATCATCTTCGTCGTCATCATCAATGATCGTCAAATCTTCTTCGATGTTGCCTGGCACTTCTTCTTCGTCATCCGTATCTTCGTCTGCGCCGATTTCTTGCAAATCAGAATTGTATGCCGCGATTTCTTCATCTTCGTCATCGTCGTCATCGTACAATTCTTTATCATCTTCATCATCTACTAAATCAGTATCTTCTGGATCATCATCATTGTAGTCGATGGCATCGTCATCACCACTGATAAACGCATTGACTTTTTTCCGTTTGCGTTTGCGGGGAGTATCTTCGTCTTCTTCATCGATACCATGATTGACTTCTTCATCGATAGAATCGATCGCGTACCATGAACGTAAGCCCCAGCGATTGTCTCCTAGAGAAATAAAACTGCCATCAATATTTAAATCAGTATAAAATTGTGCCAATGAATCACGAATAACACTATCTGATTTTCCCAGATAGGTTTGGATTTGATTGACCAAATCTGAAAATTCCATGACATCGCCACGTTGTTCTAAAATTGCGTGAGCAACTTCAATCATAGACAATTCGTCTTTATTGACACCTTCAAAAACATTAATTTCCAATTAGGACACGTCCTTTCACAGTCTACGCTTAATCATACAAAAATGTTGTCGAAAATGCAATTTTTTCTTTAAAAATCATGCAGTAAAATCCAAAGAAATTTGATATTCCCCAATTTTTTCATCTGCCATGAAAAGATCATAGGCAACAAAAACGGTTCCCGCAGTTGGCCGATCCTTCAAACTGACGTGCAGATCCTTTGTGAAGGTGCTGAAAAACATCATCCCATAAGGCGTTTTATAGCTGGTTTCCATTTTTTCCCGATAAACGAATTTCAACCGCATCCGCATTTCTCCAGCTCGTGTTAATTGAACGGCCCCATCCGGCATTATTTTGATTGTCACCGGTACTTCCTCGTTGTCTTGTACTTCTTTGTACCGAATATAAAGGGTGTCTCCCATTCTCACCATTTGTCCTTGCAGATCAAAAAGAAAATCCTGCACTTCGCCTTTTTGCCGAACCTTCGTTGCTAACTTAATCGAAATCGGCAAACCATTTGTTACATCCATTTTTTTGGCTCCTTTTACATTTTATCCATTTATAGTTATTGTTCACAGTTTTTACTCGTTTGTCAAACGTTGCGTCTAAGGGACAGGTTGATTACTACTTTTTTCCATTTTTCGTATATAATAGGGAAGATAAAGTGAAGGAGTTTTTTTATGAAGCCGATTTTGATCGATCAAGCACCGTATCCTCATGACCAAGCCTACCTGCCTTTTGCCCTGACCGACCTTTTGATTGACAGCGCCAGTCGTACCCGCCAATCTTATTTTCATTTTTGGCAATTGGAACATACTATGATTCTTGGTATGAAGGATACCCGTGTAGAAAATTTAGCCGCTGGTCTTGCCACACTGCAACAACAAGGATATCCACCCGTCGTACGCAATTCCGGCGGTCTCGGTGTCGTTGCGGATGATGGCATTTTAAATATTTCATTGATCCTTTTCAATCATGAAAAAAAATGGACCACCGAGGCGGCTTATGAAGAAATGTTTGCGTTGATTCAGCAAGCCTTGCCAGAACTAACGATTGAAGCACGTGAAATCAGCGATTCTTATTGTCCCGGTACCTATGATTTTAGTGTAAATGGACAAAAAATCGCCGGTACAGCCCAACGTAGAATCAAAGACGGCATTGCGATCATGATGTATCTGAGTGTCAATGGAGATCAAATCCAGCGGGGGGAACTCGTTCGGGCGTTTTACTTGGCAAGCTTGCCGACTTCTTTTGGTGAAAATGGCTATCCCCCCGTTCGACCAACCAGCATGACGACAGTTGCTGCCTGTTTAGGAAAACCAACTACTGTTGAAGAATTGAAACAGCGTTTTTTATCTGCACTGCAAATCACTGCTTCCGCCTATGATTCTCAAAAATGGGTCAAAGAATCAAATTTGACAGAGGATTACGCTGATAAAATCACTCGAACGATCCAACGAAATGAAGTGATTAAAGCGACATTGAACAACGCATAAATTGTAGTGACATACCTCAACCTATGACAGAACTTTTCTCAAAAAATTTTATTGATTAAAGCTAATTCCACTTTTCCCAAGTACTCGAGTGGAATGGAGATAGAGCGTGAGAAACTAACGCCATTTTCTTAACAGCAAATGGCGTACATTAGTACAAACAAGGAGCGAACCCATGACGATACCTTATAAATACCAACATCTGCCGATCGAAAAAGTTTTTCGTGACCCGGTCCATAATTATATCCATGTGCAACATCAAGTGATTTTAGATTTAATCAATTCAAAGGAAGTCCAACGCTTGCGGCGAATCAAACAGTTAGGAACGACTTCTTATACCTTTCACAGTGCCGAACACAGCCGTTTCTCCCATTCATTAGGAGTCTACGAGATTTCCCGGCGCATTTGTGACATTTTTCAGCGAAATTTTTCTCAGGAAAAAATTGGCACCGGTGGTTGGGATGATCGGGAGCGATTGGTCACTTTGTGTGCGGCATTGCTTCACGATGTCGGTCACGGTGCTTTTTCTCATACCTTTGAACATATTTTTCAAACCAATCATGAAGCAATCACAGTTGAAATTATCACGTCACCAGAAACAGAAGTCTATCAAATCTTAAACCGTGTCGAAGCAGGTTTCCCGGAAAAGGTTGCCAGCGTCATCACCAAAACCTATCCCAATCCTCAAGTGGTTCAAATGATTTCCAGCCAAATCGATGCGGACCGGATGGATTATTTGTTGCGGGATGCTTATTTTACCGGAACTGAGTATGGTACCTTTGACTTGACCCGGATTTTGCGGGTAATTCGTCCTTATGAAGGCGGCATCGCGTTTGCAATGAACGGAATGCATGCTGTGGAAGATTACATCGTCAGTCGCTACCAAATGTATGTACAAGTCTACTTTCACTCAGTTTCCCGAAGTATGGAAGTGTTATTGGAGCACCTGCTGAATCGCGCCCATGAGCTGTATCAGGAATCCCCAGAAATTTTTGAATTGCATTCACAACTGCTGCTGCCCTTTTTAAAACAGTGCTTCTCTCTGGAAGATTATTTAAAATTAGATGACGGTGTGCTGTCCACCTATTTTATTCAGTGGAGCGAAGAAAGCGATCCTGTTTTAAGTGATTTAGCTAAACGTTGGTTGAACCGAAAACCATTAAAATCTGCCCTGTTTTCTGGCGATAGTCAACTGCCCTTAATTGAAAAATTGCAACAGCTGGTCGAACGAGTCGGTTTCAATCCGAAATATTATACCGCAATCAATTCCAGCTATGATTTGCCTTACGATTTCTATCGTCCGGAATTAGGAAAACACCGCACGCAAATCGAACTGCAGCAAAAAGACGGAACATTGGTGGAGCTTTCCAAAATCAGTCAATTAGTGGCTGCCTTGGCAGGACAAGAACAAGTGGATCAACGCTTCTATTTTCCAAAAGAAATGGTTGACCCCATCTCGCAAGATAACTATGATTTGTTTAGTGATACCTACCAAGAATTTGCCCGTCATATTCATAATGGCGCTTTGGTGGAAACAACCCTTTAGGAGGATTTTATGTCAATCAAATTAGTTGCCATCGACATTGATGGTACCCTGGTCACAAGCAACCGCGAATTAACACAACAAGTTACAGAAACTTTGCAGGAAGCGCATCGTCAAGGAATAAAAATCGTTTTATGTACTGGCAGACCTTTGCCAGGCGTGGAGCCGGAGTTAGAAGCCTTGGGACTTACCGGTAAAGAAGATTACGTCATCACCTACAACGGCTCTCTAGTACAAGCGGTTCAATCCGAGCAAGTAATCTCTGCCTATGAATTGACTTATGAAGATTATTTGGAAATCGAGATGATGGCGCGAAAAGTCGGTGTTCATCTTCATGTTTCCGGTAAAGATGCCATCTACACTGCCAATCGTGATTTAAGTCCTTATACGATTTACGAATCCTTTTTAGTCAACATGCCGGTAAAATACCGCACGCAGGAAGAAATGAATCAAAACATCGAAATGATAAAAATGATGATGATTGATGAACCGGAAATTTTGGATGCTGCGATTGCTAAACTTCCTGACAGCTTCCGCCAACAATATACCGTTGTGAAAAGCGCCCCCTTTTATTTAGAGGTGTTGAACAAAAAAGCCAGCAAAGGTGCGGCATTAGCTAGCTTAGCGGCTCATTTAAATTTGCAATCTGAAGAAATCATGGCAATTGGTGACAATGAAAATGATTTAACAATGATCGAATACGCCGGAACCGGTGTAGCAATGAAAAATGCGATTCCCATGATTAAGGAAGCCGCTGATTATATTACCATCGGTACCAACGACGAAAACGGTGTTGCCGAAGCAATCAAGAAATTTGTGCTTCGCTAAACCAACCTTCTCTAGAAACAAAAAAAACGGGCGAGCCCATTTTTCTTTTGAAAAATGCAACTCACCTGTTTTTTTGTTTCAACCATTGCTGAACAGCCCACCGATGACTCCCCCGTTTTAACAGCAACATCGCATCATCGATACTATGCCATGAAATGTTATTCGTCGTTTCTGTGGGTTCAGCTACCTTTTCCCAAGACGTGACTGCATAAAAATAACCCGGATGATGATAATACGTATCTCGGTGACTAGAATAAAAATATTCGATGGCTTCTCCTAGATAGGAACCAATCGTTACGGTGAAGCCCAATTCCTCCAACATCTCCCGATTAATTGCCATCTCGTGTGATTCCCCGGCTTCAATTTCTCCACCAGGCAAGAAAAATGCGCCATTTGGTGCTTGCACCAAAACCAGCTCATTCTCGTTTTCAATTACAACATATGCCCCAAAGCGCGCTTTATAGGGTTTATCCTTTTCTTTTTTTCCAAAAATTGGTTGCTTCATCATTGCCTCCACATTGTGTATGCTTTATTTTACTCAATCCAATAGAAATCCACAAGTATTTCGTCAGAATATTCACAACAGGGTCTTTTTTTCAAAAAAAGCGTAACCCTTACGAATACACAGGGTCTATGATAAGATAAATGCAGAAAAGAAAGGATGATGACTATGAAAATGGCACATACATGTGTTCGAGTAAAAAATTTGGAGGCTTCGTTGGATTTCTATCAACAAGCATTTGGTTTTGAAGAAACCCGTCGCCGAGATTTCCCAGAAAATAAATTTACGCTGGTTTACCTGTCATTGCCAAACGATCCCTATGAATTGGAATTAACCTACAACTATGACCACGCTGCATATGATTTAGGTGATGGTTATGGACATATTGCGATTGCTGTCAGCGATTTAGAAAAACTGCATCAAGAACAAAAAGAAAAAAGTTACAACGTTACTGATTTAAAAGGTCTACCCGGTACCGCTCCTTCTTATTACTTCATCGTTGATCCCGATGGCTACAAAATTGAAGTGATTCGGGAAAAATAAGCACTCGATTGGAGAATTATCCTATGAAACCAATTATTGGAATTGCCGGTAGCGATCAGCAGCTAACGGAGCCTGATGCCCACTGGATTGCCTATACACCTCGAAGTTTTGTCGAAGGTATCCAGCAGGCTGGCGGTCTGCCCTTCATCTTGCCGGTTGGTAATCCGCAAGATGCCGCAGAGTACGTGGCGAGAATTGATAAACTTTTATTAGCCGGAGGTCATGACGTAGCTCCTGTGTTTTACCATCAGTTGCCTCATCAAAAACTAGGCGCTGTTTATCCGTTAAGAGATCGATTTGAACTGGCATTGATTCAAGAAGCCGTTAACCAAAAAAACCGATTCTAGGTATTTGTCGCGGCATGCAGGTATTGAACGTTGCTTTTGGCGGAACCCTTTATCAGGATCTTTCTTTAAAAGAAGGAACGATCAAACATGTTCAAGCACCTACTCCGTTTCATATTCCGACACATCCAGTTCGTATTGAAGCAACAAGTCAACTGGCAAAAATCGTTGGCACAGACTATCAAGTCAATTCTTTCCATCATCAAATGATCGATCATCTTGCGGATGAATTTCGTATCATTGCAACTGCACCAGATGGCGTCGTGGAGGGCATTGAAAGTAAGCATCAAAAAATCATGGGACTGCAATGGCATCCCGAACTTACTCGAACCACGATTGCCAGTGAGCAAAAAATAATTGAATTTTTCGTCAGCGACTACTAAAAATGTCTAGCCTCCAAATTACGGGGCTAGACATTTTTGCTTGGTTTGATTCTCAGATGGATCTTTAGCGTTCGTTTTTCATTAAGGAGAAGGATTGCTTCAAGGCAGACCACACGCCGTTCTCATTGTAGATCAGCACATTTGATTTATACATTCTTGCAGAAGCCAGCATCATTACCAGTGTTGTTGCTGCTAAAATCAAAACAGAAATCACTGCCCCACCAGTTGTTACGGTATCATTTGCTAAACGAATCGGCATAGTGTAAGAAGACAAGAAGGGAATATACGAAGAAACCCGAATTACGATATTATTCGGATCAGCTGCTCCCAAAATCAAGCCTAACATGTAGCCTGCCAAAGAAAGATAGGTTACAGGCAAAATCGCTTTTGCTGTATCTTCTGCTTTATTGACCAATGAGCCGCATAAAGCTGCCAACACCGCATAAATCAAGATACCCAGCAGAACGAACAAAATGGTGAAGAAAAGAAACGGTCCGAATAAATCCCCCAATGAGAAATTGTCTAAATATTGTTTAACGATCGCCATATTCTTGATTCGGGAATAACTGATACCACCGATCAATCCATACAACGCAATTTGTGTGATAGCGACAAGCAGTACACCAGTCAATTTACCGTAAAAATGAGTTTGAGCTTTTGTACTGGACAAGATTACTTCCATAATTCGTGTCCCTTTTTCTGAAGCAATTTCTTGCGCGATAATCTGCGCATAAGTAATGATAAAAACAAACAACACGATTGTTCCTACATAGCTGACGATGTATTGAGCAAAGCTATTGTCCTCACCGGTTTCCATTTTACCGTCACTGTCGAAACTTACTTTTTGTTTCTCAAAGACAGCCGGCTGCGCCAAACTCGCCACTTGTTCTGATGATAACCCCAAGGCTTGTGCCCGAGCAGAGCTTTGCAAGTTGGATAAGGTTTGCTGAATAATCATTTCTGTCGACTGACCTAAAGAAGATTCACTGAATAAAGTCCCCTTCACTTCGTCTTCTTCCACAGCCAAAACCAGATAGGCATCTACTTTTTCTGATTTCAATTGTGATTGGGCTTTTTCCTCTGAATCGAATGCTTTAAACTGATAATCCTCCGTCTTGCTTTGCGCAAAGGCTTCTGCGACTTGCGGTTCGTCAGAATACACACCAATCGTCTTGATATCTTCTGCCTGTCCGGCAAATAATCCCGCCAAGTAGATCACACCGATGGCAATAAAGGGAATCAAGATCATGATTAGAAAGGAAATCGATTTAACATTTTTCTTGTAGACATCTGATGCAATGATCCAAAATTTATTCATGATCGGCACCTGCTTTCCATTTGAAGATTTCTTCCAGTGTTGGTGGTTGTTGATTAAACATTGGAATGTATCCATTTTGTGTTGCTCGAACAAAGATTTCTTTCCCGGCATCTGGATCAGTCAATGTAATTTCCAAACTGCCGTCTTCCCGTGTTTTCGCTTCATAGACCCCTTCGACTTGTTGAACGTCCTCCAGTGTTAAGCCTGACTCCAAAAAGACTTTTGTTCGCCCAAAGGATTCTCGAATTTCATGTACTTTGCCATTAAGAACGGTTCTGCCATCCTTTAACATAATAAGATGGTCACAAATTTTTTCCACATTGTCCATATTATGGCTAGAAAAGATGACGCAGGAACCCTTTTCCTTCAGTTCAATAATACCGTTTTTCAATAACTCGGCATTGACCGGGTCAAGTCCACTGAAAGGTTCATCTAAAATCACTAATTTTGGTTCGTGGATCAGCGTTGCAATCAATTGCACCTTTTGCTGATTTCCTTTTGACAAGGATTTGACCTTATCGGTTTTTTTTCCTTTCACCTGGAATTTTTCCATCCATTCATCAATTTTTGGTTCGATTTCCTGTTTGGTTTTCCCTCGTAACCGGGCAAAATAAATCAACTGTTCCTGAATGGAAACTTTTGGATAAAGTCCTCGTTCTTCTGGAAGATAGCCAATAATATTGTATTCTTTTGCACTTAAAGGCTGTCCATTCCATAGAACCTCGCCCCGATCTGCTTTTAAAAAATCTAAAATCAGTCGAAACGTGGTTGTTTTTCCGGCACCATTTTGACCAATCAGTCCCATAATTTGCCCATCTTGGATTGAAAAGGACAAATCATCTACCGCTGTGTATTCGCCAAAAGTTTTGACTAAATGTTTCACTTCTAACATCTTTCTTTCCTCCCAATCAATAAAAATTTCCCACGGCAAAGCCGATAATCCCGCCGATTACACCACCAATTCCCATTAAAACTAGCATATCTCTGCCCAAACGTTGGCGCTTTGCCAGACGCTCCGGTTGGTGAAAAAATGCCGCACGGTTGCGATACTGTATCTGCATAAATAACATGGCAACGCCATAACTGAATGGATAAAGTAGTAGAACACCACCAATAATCATCAGGTATTCTCCCCATCCCCAGTCAAACAGATTTTTTCCAATCAAACTGCCAAGCAACAGGAGCGTTCCTATCAGTGCTACCCAAAAGGACTGCCGCAATAACCAGCGCCACTCTGCAAAAATGCGTTCCTGATAACTTTTTTGATCTGAAAAAATCAAAGGTGTTCCCGGATCAGCCATAAAATAAAAATATTTGTGACGATAACTACTGATTGCTTTCCACCCACTTGCTTCATAAAATTCCAAGTACTCTGCTACTTCCGCTGGTTTTCCCGTAAAAAAATCAACGGCAAATAATTTTTCTGCCGGCTCACAAGCTTGAAAACTTAAAATACCCAGACGATTCATCTTCAAAAATTGCCAACCCTGCCGCTTTTTTTCTTGCAGCCGTAGCATTTCTTTTTCGGGATAAAATCCCACATTTAAACTAATGCTGTACTTTCTTTTCATTTGGTTCCCCTTCGATCTTTGCCAGCAGTCCCACACCGGCTTCGTAAAACAACCGCCGTCGTTCAACTTCATGTTTCAGGCTTTTTATTCCCTTTTCAGTGATTTGATAAATTTTTTTACGGTCTGAACTTTCTTCCAACAGAATCAATTGATTTTTTTGCAGTTTTTTCAAAATCGTATACATGCTTGCTGGACCAATTTCAAATGCTCCATTTGTCAATCCGCTGATTTCCTTCATGATTGCATAGCCATGTTGCGGTTTAAGCAATGCCAACAAAATCAAATACGTCGAATCTGTTAATGACTCCTCCATTGCTACTCCTCCTCACAAACTATATCATCAAACGATATATCACATAATGATATAGTAAGCGCTGTCTCTTTTTTTGTCAATAAAAAAATACAAGTTGAAGCAGGGAAAATCCACGCTTCAGCTTGTATAGAAGATACTTTTTTATTTATAAATTTTGACAGGTGTATTGTACGGAATGTTGTAGTAAAACCATTTTGCATCAGGCACCGATAGTCGAATACATCCGTGAGAAGCTCGCTGCCCTAATTTTGCGCCCTCAATGGGATTAAAAGCAGCCGTTGTTCCTGGATAGGCAATCGGAACCGTATGGAACAAATACACCCCATGTTGATGGTAGGAACGGTAATAGGCACCGCCAGAACCGCCAAACCAGAAAGAACTTCCTTTTTCCTGTTGAATCCGGAAATTTCCATAAGGTGTTGGATTATTCCAAAGCCCGGTAGAACACAACATTGTATAAATTGTTTTAGAACCGGAACGGATGTAGACCCGCTGCTTGCTGACAGAAACTTGGATATTCAAATTATTTACCTTCAAAGATGGGTACCGGCCGCCTGTCGTATGCAACCAAAAATTATTTTGGACACTGTAGGTTTGATTGGATTTGATCCAGCCTAAATTTCCTCCCGGTAAAACCAAATAAAGATAGGTACCATTGTTGGTTTTGGCTTCTTTGATTGCCCGGGCCATATATCCTTTGTAAGTTGCCTTTTTCCCTAGCAAACGACTGTAAGGATCAGGATTAGCGAGAAAGTTTCCGCTGCCATTTGAAATTTTTACAAAACGATTAATGGTCTTTTGTGAATAAATGACATTCGGTGTCGTAAAGGCACCAGAATTGCCGTAGCCAACCCATTTCCCAGCAGTAGTGTAGAGCGAATAATAGGTTGCTCCATTAAAGTGGCGGTACTTGCCTTTGACTTGTAAAATTTGATTGTAATAACTGGTCGTGTTGTTGCGTTTTTGCCATGAGAAATTTTGCCACAGGGTATAATTCTTTTTGGCGACTCGAACCTTTCGTGTTTCCTTTTGCCAAATTCCGCCGCCATTATTTGCGACTGTGGCTGCTTTGGCATTCAAGTACCCGACCCATTTTCCTTTGTTGTTATACAAAGAATAATAGACTGATCCGTTTGAATGACCGTACTTTCCTTTTGCCAAAAGTGTTTGTCCCGCAAAATTAGCGGTTTTGTTGCGTTTCACTTTCCAATTAAAGTTGCCCCAAATCGTATAATTTTTATTAGTAATGGTCACATATTTTCCATAACTTTGATAGGTGCCCTGTGCTTGTGTTGTTGCCTTTACTCCGGCGGCATTTATATATCCCAGCCATTTTCCCTTCATGTCATAAAGAGAATAGTAACGTGCCCCGTTATAGTGTTGGTAACGCCCTTTTATTTTCACGGTCTTTCCAAAATAGGTCGAACTGATTCCACGTTTTTTCTGCCAGCCAAAATCATTCCACAGGGTATAATTTTTACTGGTGATTGTTGCATATTGATTTTCTTTATAAAAAATTCCCTGTTGTCCACTACTTGCAGTCGTACCATTGGCGTTTAGATACCCGACAAACGTTCCGTTGTTCAGATAAAGTGCTAGGTAGTTGGCCCCATTTGTGTGGTGGAAAACTTCTCCCACGCGTAAAGTCCGTTGATAATACGAATCACTTTTGCCTAATTCTTTTGAAAAACTCGGATCTTGCCATCGGGAATAGCCTTTTTTCGTTAATGATACATAACGATTAACCGTTTCATATGTTCCTGATAAAAAACGAACATCTGCTTTCTTGACCCAACCGATTGCTTGATTCTTTTGGTTAGAAACAGCGACAAAATCCCCTTCAGTCGTTTGCGCAATCATTGTTGTTTTGATTAGCTGTCCTGTTGGTAAGACACTGGTTGTTGGCGACAAAATCGTAGCCTGGGCAGTGTAAACTGTAACCTTTGATTGAACGGGTTGCAAATACTGCCGGTCATTTTTCTGTGAAGTGATTGTGATTTCAGCAACTTCAGCCGGTGCTGTTTCTGTTATAGCCGGTTTTATTGTTGATTCCTGCACCTCACTTGAACTGGTTGAACTGGATTCCTCTGAAGTTTCGGAAGTTAAAGAAGAACTAGTTGAATTGACTTGACTGCTGGTTGTCTCAGAAACAATTGAAGTATCTGTTGTCGTTAAAGACTCAATGGTTTCTGCAGAGCCCACAACTTGTAACCCACTACTCAAAAATAATATTCCACAAAAAAACACAAAAAATTTCTTTTTCATTTGAATCACCCCTTTTTCATTTTCCCACACTTAATTATAACATGTGGTTTTTCATTTCAACAAACAGGAACTGATTCAATGACAACGAAAAAATAAAAAAATAACCATCAAAAGATCCTTTACAAGATCTCTTGATGGTTTTATTTTGGTTCTATAATATTTAGTG